>JBDTPD010000373.1:0-4910 GCA_039932855.1 Chitinophagaceae bacterium
GCCAATCGATATCGAGGCGACGCGGGTGTGCATTGATCTCAATGACAACATCATTAGCGGCACAGGCATCGATGATCTGGTGATGATCGAGTGGATATCCTTTGCGGCTTAATAGTAAACGCCCGGTAGGGTGTCCTAATATAGTAGTATAAGGATTGCTGATCGCTTTCATTACCCTGGCCATTGCCTTCTCCTCTGTCATTTTAAGATTGCTATGCACAGAAGCAATGACAAGATCAAACGTGGCTAATATATCATTGGTATAATCAAGATTGCCATCATTCAGGATATCACACTCGATACTCTTGAATACCTTGAAAGGTTTCAGCTTTTCGTTGACCTCATCAATATTGCGGTGTTGTTCCCTGATCCTTTCTTCCGTTAATCCTCTTGCATATGCGGCAGCTTTGGAGTGATCGGAGATAACCAGGTACTCAAATCCTTTGGCGATACATTCCCGCGCCATTTCTTCAATCGTATTCACACCATCGCTCCAGTTGCTATGACTATGTATGACAGCTTTTACATCGGATGTTTGAATGACCTCAACAATCGACTTCTTAATTGCTTTTTCAATAATACCCGGGTTTTCCCGGAGAAAGGGGGGAATATATTGTGTGCCGGCGCTGGTAAAGACGATTTCATCACCATCACTGCTTTTAGCAGGATACTCAGTCGCTGAGAATTTTTCGCGGAACGCTTTTACAAATTCAGTCGGGCCGGTTGTAGTAAACAATTGCTCAGCTTTATTCTTTTTGCCAGTATGTAAACGGAGTTTCAGCCCATTCTTTAATTTATACAGCAATGAAGTAGTGGTCTCTTCCAGTAATTCAGGTGGTTGAGCTGTTTGAAAAGCAGGTTTGATAGTCTCATTCGTATCGAGTACAATAAAATCCAGTTCATGAATAATAAGATCCTGTCTGCGATAAGCGCCTGTAACATGAACTGATTCGGGAGAAAAGATTTTTTTCAGGTATCCATCTACTTGCGGGAACACTTCATCGATCTGTGCGTATAAAAAACTTCCCTGGTTTTGTAAATAAAATGAAATGGCTTCCTGAACATTCTGTTGTGTCTTTTCACCAAAGCCTTTGAATCGTGTCAATCTGTTTTCATCACAAGCATATAATAATTCACCGATTGATTCAATGTCCATCTCTTTCCAGATGGTATGAATTTTTTTTGGACCAATACCTTTTATGTTCAGCATTTCAACAACACCGGTTGGTGTATTGGATAGCAATTCCTGCAAAACAAATAAATTTCCCGTGTCGAGCATTTCTATCACTTTTTTACCCACACTTTCCCCAATTCCCTTCAAACTGAACAATTTTTCGCGTGGAGTGTCTTTTAGCTGAACCGGCATATTTTCGATATTATAGGCCGCAATGGAGTATGTTTTTGTCTTAAAAGAATTCTCTCCATGTATATCCATGAGTTTGCCTAACAAAGAAAAATGATCGGCGATTGCATTGTTATCCATAGATGCAAGTTACAGAATAGTTGTATTTTTTATACTTTTCGAAAACGCGCAATGCCAGTGCTGGCAAGGGTTTGAGAGGAGTGCATAAAAAAAGTCCCGAATGAATCGGGACTCCTTATTACTTCTAAGAAATTTAAACTTATTTCTTTTTCTTAGCTGCTTTTTTCTTAGCTGCTTTCTTTTTTGGAGCTGCTTTTTTCTTAGCTGCTTTTTTCTTTGTTGCCATTTTTGTTGAATTTAATGTTTAGTAAAATGGGTTATCGTTAGTAAAAATAATAATTATTTTATACTAACCAAACATTTTTTCAGAAAAATGGCTTCAGGGATAATGTGTTATGCTTCGGCAACAGCTACAGAAACGTAAGTTCTATCGTTTCTTCCTTTGCGAAATTCAACAACACCATCAGTCAATGCAAACAAAGTATAGTCTTTTCCAACACCAACATTTTTGCCAGGATGATAAACTGTACCACGTTGACGAATGATGATATTACCTGCAATAGCTGCCTGGCCACCGAAGATCTTAACGCCAAGACGTTTGCTTTGTGAGTCACGACCGTTCTTTACGCTGCCTTCACCTTTCTTGTGTGCCATGAGTATAAGTTTTAAATATTAATTTATAAGTTCTGAGTATCGCGTAAAACTTTTTACACAATACTTCTTCTTTTAATTAAGTAATTAAGCGATGCTTGTTACTTTGATTTTTGTATAAGCAGTACGGTGCCCTTTCTTTTTGTGAAAGCCCTTTCTTCTTTTTTGTTTATACGCGATCACAGTGTCACCTTTGACATGATCAACGATCTCGGCCTTTACTTTTGTTTTGAGCGTAGAGCCGATTGATAACTTACCATCAGCTTCCGCCATTAACACTTCCAGGGTTACATCATCACCGGCCTTACCTTCCAGGTGAGGAACGTATAAAGTCTGATCTTTTTCGACTTTAAACTGCTGTCCGGCTATCTTTATTACTGCTATCATAGTCTAAAATTAGGGATGCAAAGGTAAGGGTAAATTTCTAACTCCCAAACGGAAAATCAAAGTTTTAAATCCCTAAATACCCCCTGTTTGGGTCGCCTTCCTTTATCTTTGCCCCTTCAGGGGCCTCAACGCAATATGAAAATCAAGTCATTTTTAGCAAAACCCTTTGCTTCCTATATATATAAAGGTATCCGGAAAGGCATGAGCACCGCCGTGGAGGACCAGGAAAATATCCTGAAAATGCTCCTGAAAGTGGGGCGGACCACCGATTTCGGCAAGCAAGTGGGGATGGACAAGATCGGCACCTACGACGAGTTTCGTCAGGCTGTCTCTATCCGGGATTACGAGCAGATGAAGCCGTTTATCGACCTTATCAAAGAAGGAAAGCACAATGTACTCTGGAAAGGCAAACCTATTTATTTTGCCAAGACCTCCGGAACTACCTCCGGCACCAAGTATATACCTATTACCAAGGAGTCAATTCCTAATCATATGAACTCTGCCCGGAATGCCCTGCTATGCTATATGGCGGAAACAGGAAATACCGGGTTTGCTGATGGCAAAATGATCTTTTTATCGGGTTCACCCGAACTGGAACGCATAGCAGGAATTCCGACCGGTCGTCTCAGCGGCATCGTCAATCACCATATTCCGGGTTACCTGCGTACCAACCAGCTTCCTTCTTATGAAACCAATTGTATCGAGGACTGGGAAACAAAACTGAGTAAGATCGTTGATGAGACCATCAATAAAGACATGACACTGATCAGTGGTATTCCACCATGGGTACAGATGTATTTTGATGAATTGATGAGACGTACGAATAAAAAGATCAAAGATATCTTCCCGCAATTCTCGGTGATGGTATACGGTGGAGTCAATTTTGATCCGTATAAGGCAAAACTGATAGATAGTATCGGTAAAAAAATAGATGGTATTGAAACATTCCCTGCTTCCGAAGGCTTTTTTGCTTTCCAGGATTCACAAGAGGCAGAAGGATTATTATTAAATACCAATAGTGGTATCTTTTTTGAGTTTGTTCCTGCTGGTGAAATCTATAATGAGAACCCGACACGTTTATCATTACGGGATGTGAAAGTGGGAGAGAACTATGCACTGATCATTAATAGTAATGCAGGTCTTTGGGGTTATAATATTGGCGATACCGTAAAATTTGTTTCTACTAATCCATATAGATTGGTGGTAACAGGCCGGACAAAACATTTTATTTCGGCCTTTGGTGAACATGTGATCGGAGAAGAAGTAGAGTATAGCTTATTGAAAGCAGCTGAGGAAGAAAATGTACAGATCACTGAATTTACTGTAGCGCCGTATGTAAATGAAGGAGAAGGCAAATCCTATCATGAATGGTTTATTGAATTTCAGAATAAGCCAAATGATATTAACCGGTTTGCCGGCAAGCTGGATCATTACCTGCGGAATAAGAATGTATATTATGATGACCTGGTCAGCGGGAATATCCTCACTCCATTGAAATTAACTCCTGTCCGCAAAAATGGTTTCATTGATTATATGAAATCAGTTGGTAAATTAGGTGGTCAGAATAAAGTACCGCGTCTGAGCAATGACAGGAAAATTGCGGATGAACTGGTGAAATGGAAAGAAAATTGATGTACGATGTCAGATGTACGATGTACGACAATCTGATATCGGTAAGCCGGCAAACATACTGGCGTACATCGTACACATAATCATATTAAAAACGACATGTCTGATCAACAACTCCGACGCATTGCCATCTTTGGCTCAACTGGTTCTATTGGTGTGCAGGCCCTTGAAGTGATTGCAGCGAACCGGGATAAATTTTCTGCGGAAATATTAACGGCTCATAGCAATGACACATTGCTGATCGAACAAGCACTGAAGTTTGATCCTAATATTGTTGTCATTGGAGAAGAAAAGAAATACAATAAAGTAAAAGAAGCATTAGCCTCAACCAATATAAAAGTATTTGCCGGAGAAAAAGCATTGGAAGAAGCAGCTAGCATCGATTGTTATGATGTGATGCTGGCAGGTATCGTAGGCTATGCAGGATTGCGCCCAACCTTACAAGCGATCAATATCGGTAAAGCAGTGGCACTCGCCAATAAAGAAACATTAGTTGTAGCAGGTGATATAGTAATGAAGAAAGCGGTGGAGAAAAGAGTACCGATCATTCCGGTCGATTCAGAACACTCAGCTATTTTTCAATGTCTGGTAGGAGAAACAAGAAATAAAATTGAAAAGGTTATTCTCACTGCTTCCGGCGGTCCGTTTCTTGGACGTAAGCCTAATTACTTAGTAAATGTAAAGAGAGAACATGCCCTGCAGCATCCAAACTGGAGCATGGGCGCCAAGATCACGATCGATTCTGCTACGCTGATGAATAAAGGATTGGAAATGATCGAAGCCAAATGGTTATTCAATCTTCATCCCGATCAGATACAGG
>JBDTPD010000374.1:0-4909 GCA_039932855.1 Chitinophagaceae bacterium
GGCATTTGATTTTCCTGATCCGATAATGTTATTCTTGAAACTGATAGGCATTGTTACATCCTGCGCCCCTGCAGTACTATAATCGATAAAATAGTTACCGCCGCGTGGAGCCTCGTTGATCGTACAATTGTCGATGATCAATGAATTGGAATTATTCTTACTGGTGACGATCTTCTCTGCCTTATAAATAGTACTGTTAGTAATGCTGATATTATTCACTTTACTGGTATTGACATCGACCGTGAGAACGCCATAGCCTGATAAACTATCAAGAATACATTTATTTACAATAAAATTATTGATCATCGCAGGTTGCGACTGCGTCCGGCATACGCCACGGAATATTTCTGCCGTACAGGATTCAAACCTGATCTTTCCTACTGTACAGGCAGTGTTGATATTGAATACATACTTAGCTGTATAATCACTACCACGCAGAATAAGATCGCTGAATACAATAGAATCGACAGTAGCGCCCGCGGTAATGTTGAAGTTATTCGACATAAACACGATTGGTTGATCAGGCACTAACAGATCAGATCCTGCAGTAAATATTAATGTCTTATCAAGATTGATCGCATTGGTGATGTTATATGTTTCTCCGCGTTTCAACAAAATCGTACTTCCGGATGGTACAATCGGAATAGTATCCTGCAATACCAATGGTCTGCCGGTAAATCCTCTCAGGTCAATAATATTTCCGGAGAATGATGCATTGGTAGAAAAGTCGGCCCAACCACGTATTGTTGTCCCGCTATACAAATAAACAATGTATAGCGTTGTCGGATTCAATCCTGATATGATCTTGTATTGACTGCTGATATCACCTGCAGTAATAGCTGTTGTTGATACCACAGAACTATCTGAATGCAATAAGATCTTAATACTGGTAACGGGATCACCACTGTTTGTCCAGCTTACTTTCACTGAATTATCATTTACTTCAGCTGGTGTTGGCACATTCAAAATGCTGGGGAACCTTGCTGTTCTGATAGAACCCAGTGGAGATATTTTTGAATTATGCGTGGTGTCTTCTGCAATAGCTTTTACCTGCACCTGGTATAATTTATCCCAGGCAAGATTTTGAAAGAATACTGCGCTGGTATCAAGGATCTGAGTAGCTAATACTGTACGGAAAGTATCAGCACTTAATTGTACTGTATAAGAAACAGCACCTTTGACTGGTTGCCAGCTTCCTTTGATCCAGTTACCTTCCGATGTCAATTCTTCTTTGACCACTGGTCTGAATAATCTTGGCGCTTCACCAAGACTATCCGGCTTGTTACAGGCAGTCATGAACATTGTGATGGCCATTAATCCGATAAATAATTTTTTCATTAGGCAGTTATTTGTAGTCAGCTTAATAATTTAATGATCAATATCCGTATTGATTTGACAATACACCAAGACTGCTCGACACAACTGAATTGTGCAAAGGCAGAATATATCTTAATGCCGTAGCGCCTGTGTAATCAGAATATCCTCTCCATTCATATTGAATATAAGTAGAAGGGCCGCCGGTAGTAGTATTATATAATGAAATCAGCCAGCTGGCACGTGTATAACCGTTGGGATTATCTCCGATATTAGGTGAATTGATCACAGGTGGCGCAACGTCCGGTTTTGTATACTTATTTAAAATGGTAATGGTACCATCAGCATTTCTTTTATAATACATATAGTCAGGTAATGACGCGTATGGTCCTGTACCTGCAAATGCATTCTGACCCATTGTTGTCAGGTTGTTTCTTGTCTCCGCTACTTTTTTACCGAATAAATTCCAGCGGGCAAGATCATATTTACGAATACACTCACCACCAAATTCCCATGCTCTTTCATTGACGATGGCATCGAAGAAAGTTTGTTTGCTGGCAGAAACGGTAGCGATATACGCTTCTACCTTATCTGCCCACAATGATTGATCAAAGGCACGTTGTCTTACTTTTCTCAATGCTTCTTTTGCATCAGCTGTTGGTCCTGAGATTTCATTTTCTGATTCAGCTAACATTAATAAGATATCAGAATAACGCATTAATGGCCAGTTGATACCTGTTCCTTTAGCCGAAGCAGATCCTAATGGAGAAGGAACCAGCATTCTGTTCCACTTACCCGGAGCAATAGCGCCGGTACCTGCTGGTTGTTGTTGCAGATTGTTATCATAATAAACAAGGTAGCAGGTAACTGGTAAACGTTTATCCAATGTGTCGAAAGAATGATAATATGTTGGAGGGAAAGAAAGATAATTAGAACCAGCGCCATAAGGATGTGTACCACCATCTACACGTACGCCATTACACCAACCCACATCACCAAAGCCAGGATGAAACGCCACTTCATACAATACATCGCTATTGACAGGTTTGATGTATTTATTCTCGTTCATAAATACAGCACTGAATTCAGGTAATGGACGTGGTTTTAATTCTAATAATTTTTTACAATAATCATTTGCAATATGATAATACTCGAGATAGTCTGCTTTACGTTGCATACTCTTGTCCGGATACATCCAGTAACCACCACGCATCAACGCCAAACGCGCGATCATACCAATCACGAATTCACGATTGATACGTTCGATACCGAAATCCAATCCATCTGCCCATTGCATTTTTCCTTCTACACCACGGAGGTCATTAATAAGAAATGTGAGAATAGAATCACGTGACATTCTTGGTAAATAAAAATTATCACCGGCACGTGAAGGTGTTGTTTTGAAAGGAACATCTCCCCAATGGCTCATCAGCAAATAATACCAGATGGCGCGGAGTGCTTTTGTTTCACCCAACAGGTTATTCAATATTTTGCTATCAGGATTTTGTACCAATGAAACGGTAGTCAAACCTTGCTCACATTCATTAGCGCGATTGATCGCATTGTATGCATTGTTCCATACAGTCAGTAAATCTGCATTGGCCGTTGTACATTCAAACGACCATATATCACGACGGGAGTTATCAGGTGAGGCGCTTACCTGTCCGCATTCCACATCGGTATTACCGGTGAAAATGTTTGACACACGGGAAGTAAATGCATCCTGGTTAAACAATGCATACACACTGTTCACCGCTTTCCCTGCATCCGCTTCACTGCTGAATACATAGTCAGCTGTAAAGTTTGACGGAGAATCCGATACCAGGAATTTTTTACAGGAAACAAACGCAATGGCAACGAGCGCTGATCCTAAAAATAATATTCGTTTCATTTCGATTTATTTAAAGTTGAAACTCAATTAAAAAATCACGTTTACACCTACTGTATAGCTCCGACTCTTTGGATACGCTGAATAATCAACACCCGGAGTCAACTGAGAATAAGAACTGTTTCTCGTAGCACTTACTTCCGGATCATACCCAGTGTATTTTGTCCAGAGAAACGCATTATATACAGTCGCATAAATTCTAAATCTTGTCATTGATAAACGGGAGATCCATTTCTTCGGTAATGAATAGCCAACAGAAACGTTATTCAGGCGAAGGAACGAACCATCTTCTACTGCATCTGAACTAAACACAGGAGCAGCAGTACCGGAAGAGAATGGAGAAGCGATTGTCGCATTTGCATTTAGCTTTCTCAATTCTTCCAGGTCAACTACCAGGTTACCATTAGCATCGATATACTTGAAGCGATGTGCATAGTCGGAAGTTGCAAGCATGTTGCCATACGTGGTACGATACAACATGTTGAATGCTATTTTACCGGTATTATAAATATCATTTCCTTGTACCCAGTTAAAGAACGCAGAAAAATCAAATCCTTTATAATTAGCCGTAAAACCAAATCCACCAGTACTCTTTGGTAAAGCACTTCCAATGACCTGGCGATCTGCTGCAGTGATCACACCATCGTTATCAAGATCTTTTAATTTAGTGACGCCGGGTCTTAAGGAGATACCACCGAGGAACGAACCAACATTGGTTACACCCGGTTTCAACACATATGAGCTGTTAGTTGGATTATACGAAGAGAAATCATCTACAGAGTAAAAACCATCAGCCACATATCCATACATCAGACCAATTGTTTTGCCAACATACACACGGTAATCATCCTGTGTTTTTAAATCCGTACCTGCCCAGCTGGAAGAGAATGCTTTTTGAAGCACGCCATCAAGCTTGTCGATCTTAGCTGTATTAAATCCAACATTGAAAAATCCTGTTAATTGAAAATCAGTTTTATTAATGATCGTTCCATTCAATGACAACTCAACACCACGGTTGGAAGTTTGTCCGATATTCAATTGTTGTTTAGTAAAACCAGTGATTTGTGGAATATCTGATTCTACGAGAAGATCTTTTGTTGTGTTCCAGTAAACATCGAGTGTTCCTGACAACCTGTTTTTAAATAAGGTAAAATCAAGACCTGTATTCCTGGTGATCGTTGTTTCCCATTTAATATCAGGATTAGGTAATACAGAAGATGCATAACCATAATAAGGTTGTGCCACATCACCGAACCCGATCGGGCGGTTATCTGTCGGAGCAAACAATACTCTCCAGAGATCATTGCTGATACGGTTATTACCTGCCTGTCCATAGCTGACTCTTAATTTCAGATCATTGACAAACGCAACCTGCTCCATGAATTTCTCATTAGACATGCGCCATCCGAAGGCAGCAGCCGGGAAGAAACCCCATTGATGTCCGGGAGCAAACTTTGTAGAGCCATCTGCTCTTGCTGTCAACGTCAATAAGAAACGTGAATCGTATTGATAGTTGATCTGTCCAAAGAATGAAGCGATCTTATCACCCGAGTAAACAGTAGTCGTGTGTCTGTCCTGTGTACCCAACGTCATATTGGAGAATAATTTCTCCGGCGTTACATTGATCGCAAAATATTTGGCGCGGTTGAATTCAGAAAAACCTTTATTTGTTTTCTGCTCCTCCTTCTTCTGCTTTTTCAATTCCTT
>JBDTPD010000375.1:0-4908 GCA_039932855.1 Chitinophagaceae bacterium
TTCTTTCCAACCGGGTATATCCAACCAGCGACAATCCGAAATTATTAAGAATGAATGTGAGGGGGAAGATAGAGGAAGCACTTTATAAAGCTATTAGAGAATAGCCGTTAGCTATTAGCTTTTAGTAATGATAAAAAGAAAAAGCCTTCCAGAGCGGAAGGCTTTTTCTTTTATAAACTATTTCATTGATGCTAATAGCTAACGGCTGATTTTATTTATTATCTCCCGGTGGTCTCGGATTCCTCGGTCTGTTCGGATTATTCTGTTGCTGTCCTCCACCCTGACCTTTTTGTTGTCCACCTTGTCCTTGTTGACCTCCTTGCCCTTGCTGACCACCCTGTCTGTTTCCGCGTTGTTGATTTTGTTGACCACCCTGTCCTCCTTGTTGTCCCTGCTGCCCACCTTGGCCACCTTGTCTTCGTTGCTGTTGTTGCGGCGGACGTTGCTGATTATTGCCAGTTCCGCCACTGCGTTGCTGATGTTGTTGATGACGACGTTTCTTATCTGCTTTCTCCAATGTACGCAGACTGATCTGCCCAACTAAATCTACAAATTCAGGTTCCACTTCTTTAGATTTAGATGTTGTTGCATCTACTGCTTCCAGATCATCAGGTATAACACCTTGTTGATTGAGGGATTTAATTTTCTTTACACGCTCAATCGTCAATGGATATTGCTTGGTGCTATCAGGAAGTGTGTACCACATCAGGTTCCTGAAAATATCTTTTTTAACCAGGTAGGCATTTCCTTTTGTTACCTGTATCATATCACAGTTATCAGGAAAATGCTGCAGCGCATCCAGGTAAGTATCGAGTTCATAATTCAAACAACACTTTAATCGGCCACATTGGCCACTAAGTTTTGCCTGGTTGATAGAAAGATTTTGATAACGCGCAGCGGCTGTATTTACTGATTTGAAATCAGTGAGCCAGGTACTGCAGCAAAGTTCACGGCCACAACTACCAATACCACCAACTTTTCCTGCTTCCTGCCTGGCACCGATCTGGCGCATCTCTACTTTTACCTTGAATTCCGAAGCGTATATTTTAATTAGCTCACGAAAGTCAACACGACCATCGGCGATATAAAAGAAAGTGGCCTTGCGACCATCAGCCTGCATTTCTACCTGGCTGATTTTCATATCGAGTTTTAATTGACGGGCAATGGCGCGACTACGAATGACTGCTTCTGGTTCGCGGGCCTTATTTTGTTTCATCAGGTCAAGGTCCCGGTCAGTGGCATTTCGCAAGATTTTTTTCATCTCCGGATTATCTTCCTTGGCGCCTCTTTTCTTCATTTGTAACCGTACGATCTCGCCGGTCAGTGATACTTCGCCAACGTCAAACCCACTTACGCCTTCTACTGAGATCAATTCACCTTTTTCAAAAGGTTGAAGGGTGGCATTTCTGAAAAAATCTTTTCTTGTTCCTTTATTAAAGCTTACCTCGATTACTCTGCATGCAGTGTCTAAGCCGGCAATAGGGAGGTTGCGCAACCAGTCATAGGTATTCATGCGATTACACCCGCCTGTGCTACATCCGCCATTGCTTTTACAACCGCTTGGTTTTCCTCCACCGGAAGAAGTTCCGCAACTAGTGCATCCCATTCGATTTGAATTTAAAGTTGAAAACGACAGAGAAAATATTGGTGAAACGGGTGCAAAGCCAATAAGAAGGAGTCAATTAAGCTTTCGTTAGGCTGCCGGATGGCAACTTAATCGTTTGATAATGTATTATATAGAGTAAATTAGACAACATTAAAAGCCATAAAAGACACCGGGCTGTGCTCACATTTCGCAAATCTTCTCTTCTACTTTAAACGCAGAATTATTGAAATTCTGTGCTCATTCATTCAAAAATACAATTTTGTCCTGAATGATATGGTATAGTTTAATGGTGAGGGCATGGAAAAGGATTTTAGCATTGGCGTTCCTTTCTATATAATAAGAAGCCTGATCCAGTTCCCCGATAATAGCTTCCTGTTGTTCGATGCCTGCAATTTTATTAAGCCTGGCGGCAAAATCTTTTTCTTTATCTGGTAGAAGACCCGGCACATCACCCATGGCCCGGAGGCGGACAGCCTGTTCAAGCAAATGATTAAAATACCGGAGAAATTGTTTTTGTTTTTCCCGGCCCAGCCGGCTGATCTCTTCTACCCATTTTGTTTGGGCGATCGGTCCGGTCTTCATGATCGCATTCAACCAATCTCGGAGCAGGCTTTGCCAATCTTCATCGGCATGACGCGTCTGTTGTAATGCTTCACGATAATTTCCCTCGCTTATACTGGCAATCTGGCGGGCAGTACCAGGTTCCGTTTTATTACGAGTGATCAACGCGCCTTCAATTTCTTGTATTTCCAGTGACGGCACTTTTACCAACTGGCAACGACTAAGGATCGTTGGTAAAATCAATGATTCATTTTCGGCTACCAGGATGAATAAGGTATTTGGTGGCGGCTCTTCAATGACTTTTAATAATTTATTTCCTTCATTGCCGAGGTATTCCGGCATCCACATCAATAATATCTTGTACTCACTTTCAAAACTTTTCAGATTCAGTTTGCGGATAATATCATTGCATTCATGTGCCGTAATATTTCCCTGTTTATTTTCTGCACCGATAAATTGTAACCAGTCATAAACATTTCCGTAAACATAGGTTTTGATAAATTCTCTCCAATCACTGATATAATCGGTACTGAGTGGGGGAGTACCTGCTTTCTTTGTAACAACCGGATAAGAAAAATGAATATCAGGATGTGCAAGTTGTTGTGCCTTTATGCAGGCAGGACAAACACCACAGGAGTCAGTTGGCAACGCGGCAGTTGGCAGTTCAGCAGGTTCACCGAAGAGGGAAGGACCGGCAGGGCGACTCCCTGCTGTGAGTGGATTTACTTTTTCACAAACGACAAATTGAGAAAAGGCCAATGCAAGTGCCAATGCACCACTGCCTTCTCTGCCTAAAAAAATCAATGCATGTGCAAGACGATTCTCCTGCATCAATACAGGTAATTCTTTTTTTAATTCCGTCTGACCTATTACATCCTTAAACTGCATATCTGCGAAAATAAAGAAAATGAACCTTGCGTATTGAATATTGATTATTGCATATTGAATATTTATCTGGTTAGATGGAAATAATCAATATGCAATACGCAATATTCAATGCTCAGTGAAAGGCAAATTAAAAAAGGCTGCCTGCAAAGACAACCTTTATTTATTTAGCCAATAAAGAATGATATTGTTATAAGATCACTAATAGCTAATGCCTGACAGCTAATAGCTTAATTCAGATACTTCGTAATCTCTGGATTATCCGGCGTTACTCTCACTTTATTATGAATCACAGTGATCAATTCACCATTTTCATCCAGTAAGAATTTTGTAAAGTTCCATTTGATTGGATCCTGGAATCCTTTTTTCGCGGCTTCATCAACAAGGTATTTGAAGATAGGAGCGATATCATCACCTTTTACAGATACTTTATCTGCCATAGGGAATGTAACACCATAGTTCTTTTTGCAAAACTCAGCGATCTCATTATTAGTGCTTGGTTCCTGCGAACCAAAGTTGTTGGCAGGGAAACCGATGATCACGAGTTTGTCTTTATATTTTTCATATAATTTTTCAAGATCATCATACTGTGGAGTGTTACCACATTTGGAAGCTGTATTAACGATCAGGATTTTTTTGCCTTTGTAGTCGGCGATGTTAATGTCCTTGCCGCTAAGACCAGGAACTTTAAAATCATAGATTGAAGAGAACGTGACAGCAACGGCTATCAGCATAGAGAAAAGGAGTGCTTTCATAATTAACAATTATAGAGTTAACAAATTGGACGTTAAAGGTAAGGAAACCTCTCACGGGTATTTGTAGAAAACAGGTCATTTTTCAAAACTACCGAGGTCAGGTATGCCAACAGGTCGTGGTTTTCCGTCCAAATCAATACTTACTGCCGTGGGTTTGCCCGTATCCACGGCCGGGGAAGTAGTCTTTAAGTGGAAATCATAATATTGATGAGATACATCGATGCTATCAAATTGAGGGTCTTTGTTATTGAGGATCTGGTTGAGTGTAACTCCTGATGGTGCTGTTTGTACTCGCCATAAATTATAATCGAAGGTCACTGTAAAAGAAGCTGTTCCTTTTTTATCTACGATCACTTCATTTTCTACAAGACCATTATTATCACCCCAGAATATACAATTGGTAAATATTGCGTCAAGTGCTCGTGTATCAGTTCCATCATTATCAGCAACGGTCAATACAGGATCTTTATGACTCAGATAATTATTAGAAAAACTGGTAGCGGTGCAATGAGTGAATCTGTAAGTACCGCCTTTTATTAAATAAATATTTTTTCCGCAATTGCTCAACAGGCAATTGGTAGCAGTAACACTACTGTTTAATGTAATAATGCCAGCATCATAAGAATTGTCAATGATGCATTGGTTGAGTGTTACTTTTGGATTGGCATTAGGCGATGGATCTTGCGCAGCAATAGATTGGTATGAATTTTTAAGAACTGCATAGTTCAGCACATTATCCATACTGGTAGTAGAAAAGAATATTCCCGGCCAGGAAGCTGGATAATTTTTATATGGTTCATCAAGTCTGTCGCCCCGGAAGTAAACACGATCAATAGTGTCCTTTAAGCCATTTACCTGTAAACTGCCATCAATCACGATCGGTGCATTGGCATGAACATAAATACGACAGCCTTTCTCGATCGTCAGTTTTTGATTGGTATTTACATGCAGGTATCCTAATATCACGTATGGAAGATCATTGGTCCATGTTTCGTTGGTAGTAACTTCTTTATCGCGTAAGAAATGAGCATTCTGTCCATATGCTTCAAGCTGCAGCAATTTATTATTTCCATTATAACTGACCTTTATACTATCCCTGAT
>JBDTPD010000376.1:0-4903 GCA_039932855.1 Chitinophagaceae bacterium
AAATGATAAATGCATTATCAAGTGTACGACCGCGCATATAAGCGAGTGGTGCAATTTCAATTGTTCTTGTACTCATATAATACCCTAGTTTGTCAGCAGGTATCATGTCATCCAATGCATCATACAATGGACGCAGGTAAGGATCGATCTTTTCTTTCAGGTCACCGGGTAAGAAACCAAGGCTTTCACCCGCTTCTACTGCGGGACGTGTAAGAATGATCTTCTTGACCTGTTTATTTTTCAATGCTCTTACAGCCAGCGCTACTGCTGTATAAGTTTTACCGGTACCGGCGGGTCCGATAGCAAATACGATATCATTTTTCTCTGCTTCCTGTACCATCTTTTTCTGATTACCGGTACGGGCACGGACAGATTTGCCATTAGGTCCGAATACGAGCACATCATTGGGATGGCGCTCAACAAAATTATCAATGGTGATGGCATCATCTCCACCGAGTACCTGTTCAAAATAGTTCTCGCTCATGTGACCATTCTTTTCGAGATAGGACACGATGAGTTCGATTTTTTCCTTTGCATTTTCTATTTGCTCAGGAGCTCCACTAAGTTTGATTTGTGTACCGCGGGAAAGAATTTTGAGTAGGGGAAATTTCTTTTTTAAGATGTCCAGTTTTCCATTGTTTACACCGAAGAACTCAATAGGGTTAACGGTTTCAAGGTTAATAATTGTTTCAGTCAATGCGGATTAGTTTAAAGCATTTTCAAAACCGGCAAGAGGTAAGCACCGGGTTCGTTTGCGTCTTCTGAAATGTGTCACAGAAGCTTTACCCCTCTTTTCCAAATATAATTTATTTGATCTTCATTTTCGCAAAGTTTGTTATCAACATCTGTGAATAGATTCACAAAAACGAATTATTAATTTCTGTAAGGGAAAAGCGGTAGGAAAATAGGTATTCAAAAGTCAAAATTAGAAAGTCAAAAATAGCTTACTTCGGTAGTGAGCCATTTTTGACTTTTAAATTTTTAATTTATCAAAGCGTAAATCGAACTGGCGCTGATTTCCTGCGAATAAATCTTCTTCGCAGAATGATGATCATGGATAGGATTAACATTGGATTTATTTTACGAGCCTAAATAATTACGTAACAGATCAAATGATTTATTGGTTCTTAATTTAGTTAATGCTTTGTCTTTTATCTGGCGTACTCTCTCAGGGGTCAGGTGAAATTTCTGACCGATATCTTCCAGGCTCAGCGGGCGATCGATGCCGATACCATAGAAACAACAAAGTGTTTCTTTCTGACGTTCGGAAAGTATGCCCATAGAGCGATTAATTTCTGTTTGCAACGATTCAGTATGTTGCAAAGCGCCATCAGTACTTTCGGCATTTGGATTTACCAGTACATCTATTAATGTACCATCCTCATCTTCCGACATAGGATTGTCAAGGCTTACCGGGCGATTATTGATAGCGAAGCTCGAAGTAATTTCTTCAAGATCTACGTTCATCATTTCAGCCAGTTCCTCAGAAGAGGGGGCTCTTCCCAGTTCCTGTTCAAGAATAGCATGTGAGCGTTGGATGCGACCGTTCAAAACAACTTTATTTAATGGAAGACGAATGGTGCGTGAATGATTGGCCAATGCCTGCAGTACACTCTGACGGATCCACCATACAGCAAAGGATATAAATCTAAAACCACGGGTGTCGTCAAATTTTTCTGCAGCTTTCATCAGCCCGATATTCCCTTCATTGATCAGATCAGAGAGGGAAAGACCCTGACCCTGAAACTGCTTGGCAACTGATACTACGAAACGAAGATTTCCTTTTACCAGGCGATCAAGCGCTATCTTATCTCCTTTACGGATACGGGCAGCCAGGTTCACCTCTTCATCAGGGGCGATCAGGGCAACACGACCGATTTCTAATAAATATTTTTCAAGACTTGGAGATTCACGAACCGTGATGGATTTGGAGATTTTTAGCTGACGCATAAGTTAAGGGTTTAAATTAGATTCAGTGGGTATGGTTTGTCTATTGCAAGTCAAAGGAACGAAAACAGCCGACGGTGAAAAATAGAGTAGTCGTCTATTCGTCTGTAATCGCTAACAAAATGGTTTTGTAGACGTCCTTCTACAAGTAGGCAGGAACCGCAAGAGAGCTTTCTAAACCCTGATTTCAGGCGATCCAGATAAGGTAGCAGGAAATATTAATAAGAAAATGCCACTATATAATAATGGTAAAGAAAGCGAACGAGGTCGCTTATTGGGATAGAATGGTGATACGGATGACATGGACTTGATAGTTTTTACAAGGGGGTACAGAGAATGTACGTATCCGGGTATAGCAGCGATTGGAATGATAGGAATAAAGAGAGCCCCCCCATTCCCTAAAGGGGTGTAAAGAAGAATATAGATCGATAGCTTTGAAGAATGAAGTAACATTTCCTTTCCACTGCCTGACCCTGGCCCATGATTTCAACCATGGGATCGAAATAAACGTAATAACCAGAGCAGGAAAGAGTTAAAAAAGCTGCAAATTTTTTTTTTCAGGACAACGGATGAGTTAATGGTTGCATTTTACAGCCCAAACCAACCAACCACATGTTACGGTACAGCTGCCCGTTATTTCTGCTGTTATTTTTTTCTAACCTGCTCAACGCCCAGTATTTTAAACTTACGGGCAAGGTCACCAATAATAAACTCGAGCCACTTGCCTTTGCCAGTATACATGTAAAAGAATTACAATCCGGAACTGTGTCACATGAAGATGGTAGCTATGAACTACAACTGGAAGAAGGGAAATATGATCTCGTGATCAGTATGATCGGGTATAAGAATAAGGTCCTGACGCTGGTGGTAAACCGTAACACAACTCAGCATATTATTCTCGATCCTGATGAATCAAAAGATCTTTCCGAAGTAATAGTCAAAGGTAAAATGAAGGATAGGGCAGAAGAGTTTATCCGGAATGTGATCCGTCACAAAGATGAACTACAGGCAGCATCCGGTGCTTACTCAGTTGATGTTTATATAAGGGCGTTGCAAAAAGATTCATTTGCGATCAAGGCGAAAAAATTACAGAAAGATACAAGTGAACAACTACGGGAGAAAAGAGAAATGGCGAAAATGTCGCTGGCAGAAATTTCTTTGCACTATGATCAATCAACGAACGGTCAGATCAAGGAAGAAAGATTAGGGGTTAGCCGCCGCGGTGATCCCAATGGATTATTTTATCTGACAATTACCGACGGAGATTTTAATTTATACAATAATCTTATAAAGGCAAAAGCAGTTTCATCCATTCCTTTTATTTCACCGGTCAGCTATAGCGGGTTAATTGCGTATCGTTTTAAAACAATAAAGACCGAACATCGTAATAAGCAAAAGATCTATACCATCAGCATTAAACCAAGACAGGTAAGTAATGCCACTGTGGAAGGAGAAATTACCATTGCTGATAGTTCATGGGTCATTCTTTCTGCTACCTTCCGTTTGCCCGATTATCATTTACCGGAATATGATTTCTTTGAAGTAGATCAGAAGTATGATTTGATTCATGATACTGCCTGGATGATCACGCGGCAATCATTTACTTATTACTCCAAAGCAGGTAAAGGAAAAAGATCTGGACAAACAGTGGCGGCCTATAATAATTTTCAATTCAATAAAAATTTCCCGAAGGGATATTTTGGAAATGAATTAAGTTCTACTACCGATTCTGCTTATAAACGAGATAGTTCTTTCTGGCAACAGACAAGAACAGAACCACTCACTGCTGAAGAGATTCGATTTATTCGCTATAAAGACAGTGCTTACAATGCTACACATACCAAAGCATATCTTGATTCACTTGATAGGGTGATCAATAAAATTACGTGGAAAAAGATCGGGTTCCTTGGTCAGACATTACATAATCATGAGAAAGAAAGAACCTGGGAACTTCCGACGGTATGGACATTGTATCAGCCATTAAATTTTGGCGGAACACGTATCAATCCAACGGCGGATTATTATAAGACATATAAATCAAGAAAGAATATATATGTACGTGCTGATATCAGTTATGGTCTGCGAAATAAAGATGTCAATGGTAGTATCAGTTTAAACAGGATGTACAATCCCTTCAATCGTGGATTCTATCATCTATCTGCCGAACGCGAATTCTCTGCCATCTACAGTGGTGATGCATGGATCAATCAATTGAAGCGAAGTAATGTGTACCTGAACAATCAAATAGGAATTGGTCACGGCCTGGAATTGCTCAATGGATTATTTTTCTATACCGATTTTGATATTGCGTTTCGTCGCTCGGTCAGTGATTATAAAACAGGTCATTTAGTAGATAGTTTATTCGGAAATATTCTTGATGATAACCGCGCCATAGCTTTTTCTCCTTATAATGCAGTTTATGGAAAACTTAGATTGCAGTACACTCCTGGTCAGCAATACATCCGTGAGCCACGCGAAAAAGTAATCCTTGGTTCTAAATGGCCGACGTTTTATACTATGTGGCGCAAAGGCATCAAAGAATTATTCAATAGTAAAGTAGATTTCGATTATCTCGAATTTGGTATCGAACAGCGGGTGGATCTTGGAACGCTTGGTACTTCTTCTTACACCATAAAGACCGGAAATTTTCCTGATAAGCGTGATCTGCGGTTGGTCGATTACCAGTTTCAGCGGCAAGGCGATCCAATTCTTTTCTTAAATCCAAATGAACAGTTTCAATCACTGGATTCAACCTTCCCGGTATTCAAACGCTTTTACCAGGCACATTATATTCATGAGTTCAATGGATTTTTAATTAATAAAATTCCCTGCCTTGCGACAGGGCTTTGATTTTATACGTTGAAACGCTTAGTTCAAATGCGCTTTTAAGTACTCAGCAGTGCCTTTAGCGTTCGCTTGCATGGCATCTTTACCTTCTTCCCAGTTTGCTGGACAA
>JBDTPD010000377.1:0-4899 GCA_039932855.1 Chitinophagaceae bacterium
CACCCAGTTCGACGTAGGCGGCCGCGTTCTTGGCCTTGGAAGATTCGCGGACGTATTTTTCTTCGAAAACAGGATAGCTGGCATCCAATACTGAAGCGGCCCCCTTTAAATCTTCCCCCACGGGGGAGAC
The DNA here is from genome assembly GCA_039932855.1 of Chitinophagaceae bacterium. Lineage (GTDB taxonomy): Bacteria > Bacteroidota > Bacteroidia > Chitinophagales > Chitinophagaceae > JAJKIP01. Next base: position 131 of record JBDTPD010000377.1, read on the forward strand.
TTTTGAAGACACTGATAATTTAATTTGATGATAGAGTTCTTCCGCAATATGTGGTGCATAAGGAACCAATAATATCAATAATGGCTCAAGGATCGCACGTTTGTGACATTTAAGATCAGTAAGTTCATTAGTAGCGATCATAAAACTACTGACGCCGGTATTGAAACTAAAACGCTCAGTATCTTCTTCAATCCGCTTGATCGCTTTATGCAATACTTTTAATTCTGCAGCAGTCGGCTGTTCATCAGTAACGATCAATCCTTTTATTTCATCGGCGAAAAGTCGCCAGAATTTTTTCAGGAACCGATGTACCCCTTCAATACCTTTTGTATCCCAGGGTTTGCTCATTTCTACAGGACCCAGAAACATTTCATACATACGGAAAGTATCAGCGCCGTATTTTTCAACAAGCATATCAGGATTGACAGTATTGAATTTTGACTTGGACATCTTTTCTACCTCAACACCACAGATGTATTTATTATTCTCTAAAATAAATTCGGCATTTGCATACTCCGCATTTCTCCATTTTTTAAAAGATTCCATATCAAGTTCAACACCATCGACAATGTTTACATCAACATGTAACGGGTTTGTTTCATACTGATCTTTCAAACCAGCCGACACAAATTTATTAGTGCCCCTTACCCGATATACAAAACGACTGCTTCCCTGGATCATTCCCTGGTTGACCAATTTTTTATATGGCTCTTCATAAGCAATGTATCCAAGATCAAACAGCGCCTTGGTCCACATACGACTATACAACAAATGACCAACCGCATGTTCGGTACCACCGATATACAAATCAACCTGGTTCCAGTAATCAGAAACATTTCTATCGCAAAATGCTTTCGTATTATGCGGATCCATATAACGGAGAAAATACCAGCTGCTACCAGCATACCCGGGCATGGTGTTCGTTTCAAGAGAAGCCCCATTTCCGGCCTCCCCTAAATCCCCTCCCAAGGAGGGGACTTTCGAAGACTCAAATTGTTTAGCAAGTTTGACATCTTTATGTACCCACTTTGGCAGATTGGCTAATGGACCTTCACCTTCCGGCCCAGGTTTATAAGAATCAACCTTTGGCAATTCCAATGGCAATTCATTTTCATCTAATGGGTAAGCCACACCATCGATCCATTTAACAGGAAATGGTTCGCCCCAATAACGCTGACGACTGAATGCCGCATCACGCATTTTATAATTGACCTTTCTTTTTCCTATTCCGAGTTCTTCTATTTTATTGATAACAATATCAATCGCCTTCTTCATAGGAGTACCATTCAGAAAATCAGAATTTTCAAGAATAGCTTCTTTTGTTGAATTGGCCTCTTCACCATTGTAATAAGATCCGATAATATTGGTAACAGGAATATTAAAATGTTTGGCAAACTTGTGATCACGTTCATCACCACATGGTACAGCCATGATAGCACCGGTACCATATCCTGCCAGTACATATTCTGATATCCAAATGGGTATTTCTTTTTTATTAAAAGGATTCAACGCATATGCACCGGTAAACACACCACTGATCTTTTTTTCTGCCATGCGTTCACGCTCACTCCTGCTTTTTACATAAGCAATGTATTCTTCTACAGCCTTCTTTTGTGCTGCTGTAATAATGCTCTCTACTAAGTCATGTTCGGGAGCAATAACCATAAAATCGACACCGAAGATGGTGTCGGGCCGCGTGGTATATACGCGCAAAGCGGCCCCGGCCTCCCCCAAACCCCCTCCCAAAGAGGGGGCTTTCGCAGACTCCTTAATTTGAAAATCAATTTCGGCTCCGGAAGATTTACCGATCCAATTAGTCTGCATTTCTTTCATGGCATCACTGAAGTCGACGGTTTCTAATCCCTGCAACAAACGATCAGCATATTCAGTAATACGCAGGTACCATTGACGCAATCTTTTTTTGATAACAGGAAAACCACCTCTTTCACTTACTCCATTTATCACTTCGTCATTGGCGAGTACTGTTCCTAATGCTTCGCACCAGTTTACTTCACCATAGCCACAATATGCAACGCGGTATTGCATCAGCACATCCATCTTTTTACTATCAGCAAAGTTTTCCCATTCATCAGCGGTGAACTGAAGACTGTTATCACCGGGGCATGGGTGATTTTTATTTCCTTCTTTTTCAAAATTGGCAATCAATACCGATATACGTTCTGCGCGGTTGGTGTGACGATTAAAAAAACTATCGAATAGTTGTAAGAAGATCCATTGGGTCCATTTATAATACTCCGGTTTACTGGTATTGATCTCACGATCCCAGTCAAAACAAAAACCGATATTATCAAGTTGTCCGCGGAAGTTGGCAATATTTTGTGCGGTGCTTACAGCAGGGTGAACACCATGATCGATAGCAAACTGTTCTGCTGGTAATCCAAAAGCATCATACCCCATGGGGTGAAGCACATTGAATCCTTTCAATCTTTTGTAACGGGCATAGATATCGCTGGCAATAAAACCAAGCGGATGACCCACATGCAGACCAACACCACTGGGATAAGGAAACATATCCAGTACGTAATATTTTGGCCTGGATGACTGATTGCTGACTTTGTACGCGCCATCGGCCTGCCATTTTTCTTTCCAGTATTGCTCTATTTTCCTGAAATTATATTCCATTAGTTAATGCTTCGCATTTATTAATAGCCGGGAAGGCGGAAAGACGGAAAGTATCAGAGAAATTATTGTCTTATCGCCTTACCGTCTTCCCGGCAAAAAACTACTTATATTGGTTGATTATTCGATTGTGAAAGAAGCCGTAAAAACTCCTTCTTTTTCCCTTCATTTACCCGTTGCCAAAATAATATCAGCGATGAGTCGTTAGATGGGTTACAAAAATACGGATTGGACTGCTAAATCTGCTATTTTTGCGATACCCATTAATTTCAAAAAATCAATTGCATGGCTCAATCCCGCAAAGGTTCTATTAAACGCGGAAAACCTTCTTACTTCATGTCCGTCGTTGGCGTGACACTGGTATTATTTCTCCTTGGCATTATCGGGTGGCTGGTTATTAATGCCAATAAACTGGGCGATTTTCTGAAGGAAAAGGTAGAAGTGCGGGCTTACCTGCGTGGCGATCTCAATCAACAGGATAGCCTGGCATTGATGAATTATATTTCTGTGAAACCTTATATCAGGAAAATAGATTACGTAACGAAAGAAGAAGGAAAGAAGATCTATTTATCCGATGGTAATGAGGATTGGGGTAAAGTACTGGATGCAAATCCTCTTCCAAACGCTATTTATTTCAAGGTAAAAAATCAATACCTGAATACAGATTCACTGACGGCTATACAAAAGGACCTGGAACAACAAACCTATATCAGTGATGTACAATATCCCGAGACATTAGTCGGACAAATGAATGAAAATCTACAAAAGATCAGCATCTATGTGCTGGCCATTGCCATCATTCTTTGTATCGTCGTCATCATTCTGATTGATAATACGATCAGGCTGGCCATGTTCAGCAACCGCTTTCTTATTAAGACCATGCAAATGGTAGGCGCTACGCGCGATTTTATTGCTCGCCCGATGAATATCCGCGCTGTCATCAATGGAGCGTTGGGTGGCTTGCTTGCAGCCATAGCTGTATTTCTGATGATCCTTTTTGCGGAGCATGAAATAACCGGTCTAGGTGCTATACGGGATAATAAAATGCTTATTCTTCTTTTCAGCTCACTTATTATCATCGGTGTTTTCATTACCCTTTTCAGCACACACAGAAGCGTCATTAAGTATCTGAAGATGTCGCTGGATGATCTGTATTGAGAGAAGCTATTAGTGGCTAGATGTCAGCTATTAGTTTTTCTAAAAATGCGGAGTGCCGGCACTAACCGCTAAGGGCTAAAAGCTAATAGCTATTTTTCCTTATCTTGCGCCCATTAAAACCTACTAATCATGGCAGACAAAACAACCCCTTCTATCTTTTCGAAAGATAATTACAGGTGGATGCTCGTTGGCATTATCATTATTGCCATCGGTATGTTCATCATGAGCGGAGGCGCCAGTGATGATCCGAATGTCTTTAACAAAAAAGAGGTCTACAGCATGCGTCGCATTACCCTTGCCCCGATCCTGATACTGGCCGGGCTGGTGGTAGAAATCTATGCGGTGTTCAAAAAATCTAAACCCAAAGAAAGCTAGTTAGCAAATGTGCTTCCATAGTTGAATTTTTTTACAGGCGATACAATTTTGTATCGCCTTATTTTTTAAATAGTATTATCTTTCGTCGTCATCTGACAGCCAATAAGTCCAACTAAAAAATTATAATTCCCGACGCCCATGACTATCATCGAAGCAGCAATTCTTGCCGTCGTTGAAGGCCTGACCGAATTTCTGCCCGTTTCCTCTACCGGACATCTTGTGATCACCAGTGCATTACTGGGTATAGGCAAAGAAGATTTTACCAAGGTATATGAAGTAGCTGTTCAGTTCGGCGCTATCCTCGCCGTAGTAGTATTATATGCACGAAAGTTTTTTCAATTCAGCCGCTGGGAGTTTTATCTCAAATTACTCATCGGTGTTATTCCTGCATTGGTATTCGGTTATTTCTTTTCCGATCGCATAGATAAATTACTCGAGAGCCCATTGACAGTAGCCATCACTATGCTTGCCGGCGGATTCATTTTACTTTTTATTGATAAACTATTTAATAATCCAACGATTGAGTCCGATGATCAGATCACGTATACCAAATCATTTATGGTTGGTTTCTGGCAATGTATTGCCATGATCCCGGG
>JBDTPD010000378.1:0-4889 GCA_039932855.1 Chitinophagaceae bacterium
CAGTCTTTATTTCTATCATTTTCCAGGGAGCAGGGATATTGGACGGAGCAACATTTACCTTTATTTTTTTTATTAATTTTCCATCTGATGATGTTGCTTTCAGAACTGTGCTGCCAATATGGTGTGCGGCTAAACGATAAGAGTTTACTCCTGCTAATGATAGTTCCGCTATTTCCTTATTGGCAATAGATACCTTCACTGGTAGTCCGGCAGGTATTAACGATAATGATATTATTTGATGATTACCTTGGTTTAACGAAACAGATGTTACGTTAAAATTAAAAGTTGCCTTACTGGATTTTGTGCCTTTAATCTTTATGACCACAACACCGTGCGGCGGAACCTCCGCATTAAAACGATCTTTCACTTCGGCAAGGTTCTTACGTTCCCATACATCTCTGACTATAGCTGCCTCATCTTTTCTGAAGCCTATCTCTTCCAGGTCGACATACATGTTTGCAATGGATGTTGTAAGGTTGAGCAGGGCAACTGCAATTGATCCATCTGCCAATGGTTTTTGCCATACCTGTAGTCCATTGTTATTTCTTATTCTTGTTCCCTGCATACCTAAAACATCCTGATCTAAAGCTATAATCTCCGGTGCGGTAAGAATGTTTTTAATAGTGTCGTTCATGGTGGCAATATTATTGCCCGCGATAAGCGGGGCGGCCAGCATACACCACATGGCAAAATGTGAACGGCATTCTGTTGGGTTCAATGATTTGTTTCCAACCTCCAGCATATCCGGATCATTCCAATGACCTGGTCCTGCAAACGGGGCAAGACCAGCATTTTTTTCCAGGATAGCAACCCATCCCATGCCTCCCCAATTTCTCACACAGTCAAAACAATCTTGTATATCGTTGGTGGTTCGCCACATTGCACCTACCCCATTCGCCCACTCCCAGGGTGCAGAAATCCCCCATTCGCAAAGGCTCAATATCATTGGTCTTCCTGTAGCCCTGATAGCGTCGCTCATTTTTTTATATTGAACTTTTGTATCTAACCCATCAGTGAAGCACCAATCTTCTTTTATGTAATCAACGCCCCATGCTGCGTAAGTTTTTGCGTCAATGTTTTCATAGGCATAACTTCCCGGACGACCACCACAGGTTTTTGTACCGCAGCAGGTATAAATGCCAAACTTCAAACCACGGGAATGAATGTAGTCAGCCAAAAACTTAATCCCCTCCGGAAACCGGGAAGAGTCTGCAATAATTTTACCCGTATGATCCCGTGCAATTTGCCATCCATCATCTATTATTACATACTGATATCCTGTTTTTGCCATGCCTTTGCTCACCATTGAATCGGCAACATCCATTACCTTTTTTGAATTGATATTTAAATCAAAGGCATTCCAGGAATTCCATCCCATTGGTGGCGTTTTACTTAAACCTGGCATTTGGCTATGCGCATTCAGTTGTAGCGCAATGCCTGCAAAAAGAATAATTTTTTTTATCCTGTATATATTCACCATTTATTGAATCGTTATTGTTGTCATTTTTAAATCTTTTGCGGCAGAGCTGTTGCCGTACCATAATTCATATTCACCAGGCGTTACGTCCATTTTTAATGCTTTGTCATTATAAAATTCAAAAGCCGATGAAGTCAGTGTAATGCGTGTGTTAACCGTTTTGCCTGCAGCAACTGTCGTTCGCTTAAACCCTCTTAATGTTTTAACAGGACCATTAGTGTCGTTTACCTTTTTAACATACACCTGAACTATTTCTGTTCCGTCCCGTTTACCAGTATTTGTAACAGGTATAGTGAGTACAACACTTTCATTATTTTTAATCCGTGTACTATTCAGTTGAGCGTCGCCTATTCTGAACGTAGTATAACTTAAGCCATAACCGAATTGGAAAAGTGGTTCACCAGTCATGTAACGATAAGTTCTTCCTTTCATAGTGTAATCTTCAAAACCGGGCAACTGTGTTGTGTCTTTATAAAAAGTGACGGGAAGTTTTCCTGAAGGATTATAATTTCCAAACAATACATCTGCTACCGCCTGACCGCCGGATTCACCAGCATACCATGCTTGCAGTATAGCATCACAACTTTGGGTTTCTGGAACTAATCCAACGGCAGAACCAGAGCAGTTAACAAAAATTACTTTCTTACCCGCTGTTTTCAATGCTTTTAAGCAATTGCGTTGTACCATTGGTAATTCAATATCTGTCCGGTCGCCGCCTTTGAAACCAGGATAATTCACAGGCATTTCTTCACCCTCAAGCAGCGTAGAAAGTCCGCCTGCAAACACAACCACATCAATTCCCTTCAGTTTTGTAATAAGATTGGAATAATCGATATCCGTTTCTTTGCCAAAATCAAACTCCAGGTTGGCTTGCCAGTTATTCAATTGAGCATACCTGATTTCAATTTTATAGGTTTTATTCTTTTCTACATTGTATGCAATTCGTGAAGGCAGTGTACGCCAGTTGTTATAACGGGCGAGCGACTTGCCATTTACAAATAATTCAAAGTATCCTGTTGCACCCGCTTTAAAAACGATCTCTTCCGTTTCAGGAGCTGTAAATTCAGTTTCATATAATGCGGAAAAACCAACCAGTTTAACACCGGATGCAAACTCATGATCACCAGCTGTGGTAATTTTAAATGAATGAGAAATCTGGTCAGTTGCAACTACTACTTCGCCAGTTCGCTCACGATTGTTCCAATAAGTTGCTTTAAAACCTATCTTACCGCCTTCAGTTGTTTTTGAAAAATAACTTTGAGTGACTTTATTCTCTACTGCATCACATGCTTTATCATATACAACACTGTTTGCAGGGAGTTTTGCTTTAATACCATTAAGAATACTTATGGTTCTTACAGGTTTGCCATTATAGTTTCCCCAAAGCATGGATTCGTTATCTGCATTAGGTCCAACGACAGCTATTTTTTTTGTAGATTTTTTTAAGGGAAGAATAGCTTTTGTATTTTGTAACAGGGTCATAGATTCAAGTGCCATATCCAGGGCAAGCTTTCGATGTTCCTCATTGTTTACAATCGACATGGGAATATTAGCCCAAGGTACAAGTGCATCATCATCCATATCACCCAAATCAAATCTTCCGGTTAAAACTTTCAACAGGTGGCTGTCTACTTCTTTTTCAGTGAGTAATCCCTTCGCAACTGCCGCAGGTAAATTTTCATAGGCGTATCCCTGCCATACACACTCAACATCGGTACCTGCCAACACGGCCTTAGCGGAAGCATGCACTGCATCTGACGAAGTTTTATGACTGGTAAAAAAATCAGTAATGGCGCCACAATCAGAAACAACAATATGTTTAAATCCCCAATCTTCCCGAAGGATAGTTTGCAATAAACGGCTGTTGCCGCAACAGGGTTCATCATCCAGCCGCTGGTAGGCACACATCACTTCCCGTACGTCTGCATCCTGCACCAATGATTTGAAAGCGGGTAAATAAGTTTCCCATAAATCCCGTGGGCTCACGTTGTTTAAGTTCAATATATGCCGGCTCCACTCAGGCCCGGAGTGTACAGCATAATGTTTGGCACAGGCAAGCAGTTTACGATACTTTGAATCAGCCGGGCCCTGTAATCCTTTAACTACTGAAACACCCATTCTTGAAGTGAGATAGGGGTCTTCGCCATAAGTTTCCTGACCACGTCCCCAGCGGGGATCACGGAATATATTTACATTAGGCGTCCAAACGGAAAGGCTCAGAAAGCGCCTGTTTTCTTTTCCATTTCTGATTGCCTCGTGATACTTTGCCCTTACTTCATCTGAAGTGGCATTAAATATTTTAAATACCAATGAATCGTCAAACGAAGCAGCCATGCCAACCGGTTCGGGAAAAACAGTTACGCTATCGTTGTTTGCCAACCCATGCAAAGCTTCGCTCCACCAGTTGAATTTTTTGATACCCAGCCTTGGTATTGCCGGTGATTGATCAAACATCAATGATGCTTTTTCAGGTAATGTCAGCCTTGACAACAAATCCTTTGCACGTTGTTCTGAACTCAGTTCGGAGTTCTGATAAGGTAGCTTTTGAGCAAAACAAGATGCAGAAAAAAGTAAGCCTATAATAAATGTAAGTTTCATGTTTCAAAAATTAAAAAAATCAACAAAGTAACTTCGATAAGAAAGACTCTTTACCATAAATGCGTGGATCAATTTCTCCCACTGTTCTATTCACATCAATTTTAATAGTTGATGTCTGTGCATTCAGCAAGCAGGGAAATAAAAATATAATGCCGATTAATTTTTTTCATTCTAGCAATTTTTATTATGGTTATAACAACTGGTTGAATTTAATATACCATTGTTATATTGACATCTATTTAATTTGCAATTGCAGTACCGTGATTGAATAAGCAGGAAAGCTTTGTTGAAAACTCTTTTTTATTCCCTTTACTCCGCTAGTCACTGGTATAATCTTATTTGGCTCAGTAATACTGTTTGTATCTTCTGTATGATCCGCTTTAAGTGTAATAGCTGTAGCTGTAGCAGCAAGCTTTACATTTCCCAGCATATCTATTTTAAGATTTTGTGCTGTTGCTGCTGAGTTCACCACTTTCAGATAGATCATACCGGTCTTACTATTCTTACTTGCAGAAAAAAACATAGCAGGAATTGTTTTTGGTCCTATTCCTCTCGCTGAATCCCTTGCATTAGGGTTTTTTATTTGTGTCGGAAGATCTTTTGTATCGATCACTATCGTTTGATCACCCAGATTTGCGTTAAATATTTTTTGAACATGGTAAGCAGGCGAACCAAAACTGGTAAGTGTATTGTACCCGATCAGATCTGATTTCCATTGCATGCCACCAGGATTTACATTGACAAAAAGCAGTGCATAGCAAGACATCAGTACAAGATCTGAATTGCGTTCTAATCCTGTTAGGAAAGCGGCATC
>JBDTPD010000379.1:0-4888 GCA_039932855.1 Chitinophagaceae bacterium
CCGTAAAGAAGCAACCGGTAATATGGATGAAGTGAAGATCGGAGCAGTAGTGGAACAGGTGAAATATTTTACCGAACTCACCAAGCGCAAGGAAACAATCATCAAAACAATTGAAGAAGCAGGAAAGCTTACACCGGAATTAAAGAAGCGGATTGAAGATTGTATTGATGCTACGCAATTGGAAGATATTTACCTTCCTTATAAACCGAAACGCAAGACCAAAGCTACGGTAGCTATTGAAAAAGGACTGGAGCCACTGGCTAAAGTTTTTTTTGAGCAGGGAAATGTGAACGTTGAGGAAGAAGCTGCTAAGTATATAAATGAACAAGTGGCGAATGCTAACGATGCAATGCAGGGCGCAAGAGATATTATTGCAGAATGGATCGCCGAAAATGAACAGGCAAGAAACCTTGTCCGCAAACTGTTTCGTGAAGAAGCTAAACTTTCTGCCCGTGCCGTTACTTCCAAAAAGGAAGAGGAAGATGCACAGAAGTACCGCGACTATTTTGAGTACAGTGAGCAACTGGCTCAAAGTCCTTCACATCGCTTACTGGCTATCCGTCGCGGAGAAAAAGAAGGTTTCCTGATCATGGATATCTCAATTGAAAAGGAAAAAGCGAATGAAGAATTGAAACGTATTTTTCTAAAATCATCTGGCGCTGCATCACAACAAGTGGGCCTGGCTGTAGAAGATTGTTATAACCGCTTATTGAAATCTTCGATTGAAACGGAATTCAGAATGAGTAGCAAGACAAAAGCGGATGAAGAAGCTATTCATGTGTTTGCAGAAAACCTTCGCCAATTATTATTAGCCTCTCCATTAGGACAGAAAAGAGTACTCGCGCTCGATCCGGGTTTCCGTACAGGGTGCAAATTGGTTTGTCTCGATGAACATGGAAATTTATTATACAATGGCGTTATTTATCCGCATCCACCGCAAAATGATTGGAGAGGAGCGGAACTGGAGTTGAAAGAACTGGTCGCAAAATATGATATCGAGGCGATTGGTTATGGAAATGGAACGGCCAGTAAGGAAACAGAGCAATTAGCAAGAGGAATTGATTATGGTAAACCGGTTTCTGTATTCATGGTTAATGAAAGCGGCGCTTCCATTTATTCTGCAAGTGAAGTAGCGAGAGAAGAATTTCCGGAGTATGATGTAACGGTTCGTGGCGCTATCAGTATCGGTCGTCGTTTGCTTGATCCATTAAGTGAATTGGTAAAGATCGATGCAAAGAGTATTGGAGTAGGGCAATACCAGCATGATGTCAATCAGAATAAATTAAAGGAATCGCTTGACCAGGTGGTAGAGAGCTGTGTAAACTTTGTGGGAGTAGATGTAAACACTGCCAGTAAGCACTTGCTAACTTATGTATCCGGGCTGAGTGCAACAGTTGCAAAAAATATTGTTGAGTACCGTAGTAAGAATGGTGGATTTAAAACGCGTGAAGAACTAAGAAAGGTAGCGATGCTTGGTCCAAAAGCATTCGAGCAATGCGCAGGGTTCTTGCGTATTCCTAATGCAGCGAATCCACTGGATAATTCAGCAGTGCACCCGGAAAGCTATCATATCGTAGAAGCAATGGCTACGAAAGCAAATAGTACTGTGAAAGATTTGATTCAGCAAACGGAGGCCAGGAAAAAGATCAATCCAAAAGATTTTATCTCTGAAACCATTGGTTCTTTCACGATAGAAGATATTTTAAAAGAATTAGAGAAGCCGGGTCGTGATCCGCGTTCGGCTATTGAAGAATTTCGTTTTGCCGAAGGCATCAGTACTATGTCAGATCTGAAACCGGGTATGAAGATACCGGGTATTGTTACCAATATTACCAATTTCGGTGCCTTCGTTGATGTAGGTGTTAAGCAGGATGGTCTCGTGCATATCTCTCATTTAAGTAATCGATTCATCAACGATCCTAATGAGGCAGTGAAATTGAATCAGAAAGTAATGGTCACTGTGTTGGAAGTAGATGTAGCAAGAAAAAGAATTTCTTTATCTATAAAAGATGGTGCAGAAAAAAGTAATGATAGTGGAGAAAAGCGGGTAGCGAGTGGAAAGAAACCTGTACAATCTTCTCAACCTGCCAATCCATTTCACGCTAAACTTGCTGAACTAAAGAAGAAGTTTACTGATTAAACTGAAAATAAATTATGAGTTATGAGTTAAGAATTATGAATGTTCAGAACATTCATAATTCTTAACTCATAATTTTATCGGGCATTTTATATTATCTATAGTCTTCTCTCACCGGAGAAAACGCATCAATCAGCTTACAATCTGTTAATGCAACCGCCGAATGCGGTGTGTTGGAAGGAATTACATATACCATCCCTGCTGAAAGCGGACAAGGTTTGCCACCAATGATCATATTCAGTTTACCTTCGATGATATAAGTGATTTGTTCGTGTACATGCTGGTGCGCCGGCAGATTACTTCCTGCTTTGATTTCTACATAGCCAAAAGTCATGCTTTCGCCATGAGCATAATAACCAGTGATGCCTTTAACGATTTCTTTGGAAGGAATGTCTTTTATTAATTGCATAAAAATTTATTCTAACTATTTTTCAAATACACAAAAACTTCCGCCTACCCATTCTTTATCCTTATTATACCGTACGCCGATCATCTTTCCTTTGCTGAGTCTTGCAAGGTTATTGGCAGGTACCGGTCTTGTTACACCATCTTTCCAGAAATAAAATATCCTGATCTCTGCTTTGGCTGGTACATCAGGTGTTTCAATTATATCGGCATATTTTACTTTCCGTTGCAGGATCCAGTTTTCGGGGTCTTTTACTTTTTCTATATCTGCTACTGTCACATCAATGATAACTCCTTGTCCAGCGAATGAGAATAATGGTTTCAATACATAATTTTCCAGGTCAGCAGGTAGCTGTGCAATTTCATTCAGGAAAAATGTAGGAGGAACGTATGGATGGCGGATCAATGGCAATGTGTATTTACTGATACGATAGAACCAGTTTGGATGAGGACACCACTCAACGTTGAGTTCTTCAAAAAATATCTTTCCTTTTTCCTGTACTTCTGGTGTTTGTTGCTGCAGATCATCAAAGATGACACGGTTATAGATCCGTTTTACTTCTGTCTTCTTTCCCTCATTCATGTAGAACAAATTCTTTCCTTCCCTGGTCAGTTCTGTGAGACAGACTGTTTTGATGCCAGTATAATCTTCTGTACAATAAAAATCAACCCTTGTTTTTTGTTGATGCGGAAATATTTCCAGCAATATTACATGTTCGGGTGTATGATTTCCCAGGATGATTTCTTTCAGGTGATATATATAGGAGTGTTTGGTATGACCACCCAGATAAGCTTCAAAACCGGGAGGTAATGCAAAATGTTCACGGTAAATATCATCGATCAATACTTCATAGGCAAAGAGGGTAGGGAACCCTTGCATCTCGATAAGCTGTGGTTCATATTCACCAGCTTCATTTACGCAAATGCCAAAGTCAAAAGCGATGAAATGAGAGTGATCATTTTCCATGGGTACGCGTAACCCTTCCGGAATAGCGTTTTTCGTAAGTTCCTTAAAGTTTGGATCTATGATAATATCAACGATGCTTTCGCAGGCATCAAGGATCTTTTTGGTAAAATCTTTTGGTACAAATACCGGTGTTTCGGCAATCCTGAATTCAATCTGGTTGGGACGAGCCTCGTGAATATCTTTCAGAAACGCTTCATATTTCTCTTTCGTAAAGTCCTGGTTAAAGGCTTTCCGGATGGAAGGGATCATGCTTATTGCTTTGTTATCGGAAGATAAGAATAATGTACGATGTCAGATGTACGATGTACGTCCGCACTAATAGCCATTAGCTGTCAGCTATTAGCTATTAGACGTTGGTATAGACAACTCGCGATCAGGCGTACATCGTACATCTAGCATCGTACATGCGAGGCCTGAAATTTCAAAATGTTGTGGATAACTATCAACCATATCTGACCCGCAACAGGTATTGTAATCGCTTACAGCTATGCGATTCAAATGAATGAAGTGTAGAATTACGTAGCATTTATCACATCATTAATTGTCAAAGAAACCTTTCAATTAAGGCAATATAATTTTTTGAGAATCAATAGGCATGTAGTTCTTATTAAAGAATAACCTGATACTCAATAGGTTAATTTTTATAAGAGAAAAACATTACAAAACACTATAATCTACGAAAAACACGAACTACCTTTACTAAGTAATTTTACTGAAATCCGTAGAAAATAAGAAATCCAGGAACCGATGAAAACTATACTCCACAAGCTGGCAAGAATAGGGCTGAGAGAAGATCTGAACCCATACGAAGCAAAGCGTATACAGGTCTTCAACTATAGTAATCTCTTTGGCTTTATCGCCTCTCTTACCCGTATCATTTACATTTCATTCTTTTCTGTTAATCGTTATACAGAACTGACCATATTAGTGAATATGCTCCCGTTGGTGCTTTGCATAGTAATGGGAACATGTATGTATTATCAAAAGTATAAGACAGCCACTTATCTTTCTTTCCTTTGCTTTCCACCAGTGATATTAATGATGTATGTGTCTACGCTCGATAGCAGTGTGAGTTTTTTTCTGATCCTGTATTTTGTATTTCCTTTTTTCTTTCTTAACAGACCGAAGAATATCATCGCTGCTTTTATGATCACTGTCTGCTGTTACCTGATGGTACAGTTTGCAGGAACCTTTCACTTATTATTTTATTCTGATTCATTTTATAAGTACGATGCTGGGTTGAATTATATAGATATCGGCCTATCGCTTACATTTATCTTCAGCTCACTGTATGCCATCAAGTTTATGGTATGGGCTTACCAGCAATCAATTAGCAAGAAAAAGAACTTAATTGAATACCGCCCATTCCTTAGAAAAAA
>JBDTPD010000380.1:0-4873 GCA_039932855.1 Chitinophagaceae bacterium
ATGAATTTCACCGGCAACAGGATCGGTGATGAGATAGTAACGGTACTGCAAAAGTTACCATTAGCAGCGATCGATACTACACCTGTAATAGGTCCCAGCGTACAAGAAAAAGGAACCAGCACATTGCCGGTAGCAGATACTGATGCCTGCGCTACGTAACCGTTCGCATTATAAATGCTCACGATTGAACCTGGGATAGCAAACTGAACGAACAGGTAACAGTCATTGTTCAACTTCAAACTTGTAGCTACCATTCCGTTAGGAGTTGGACAAGAGGCCACCTGGGCGTTGGACGAAAGTGATGATAGAGTGAAAAGAAAAGAGATAACAAGAGAAAGGGTAAAAGTTCTCATACACATAATTTTTTAAATGAATAAATACGACTTCACAGAACAGGACATGCTCAGTGGTATATCATCGGTATAGGAGAACAGGAAGGAATTTAAAAAGGAATGGTATCTGACAATCCTGGTTAACGGATAAATAGCTATTGTCCGGACCATCCTTTATGTGTAGGAATTTCCAAGGGTTTGGGAAATATTGGGGAAAAAAATCGACAGGAGGCCTGGTGTCTTCCGGTCATTCATGCATCAGGTGCACAATAAACAGCTATAATCAGGGCCAGTCGTATCTTTTCATGGTTATAAGTACAAAAAGCAAACCAAAGCTACGTTGTTGAATGTTGGACGTTGAATGTTGAAGGAGCTTGTTGCAATGTGGATATCCTTGTTAAACGAAATGACCAATAGGAGTTCATTTCTTTCAACTTTTAACCAGCAACGTTTAACTTCCTACCGGAACCCACCACCAAAGGTGATGATCTTTGAAGGATCAAGATTTTTGATCTCTTCAACGAATATTTGTAAAACGGGGTAGTCGGAGAGTGTCAGGCAGGCTACAGCGACAAAGACAACCCCAAAGATGGCGCCCCAGATATGCGCTGAATGGTTAATGTTTCCACGGCCCCTTTTGGCAAGCCAGGAAGAGATAACGAGGTAAAGAATACCGAAAATAAAACCAGGGATCATAATAGGAATGAACATAATACCCATTCTTGCCATCGGATTAAATAACACATAAGCAAAAACTACTGCCGACACGGCGCCTGATGCACCAAGACTTCTGTATGCGTAATTATGTTTATGTTTAATATAAGTAGGAATAAGACAAATGGCCAGCGCTACGATATACATAGCGAGGTAAAGTAATGGTCCCTTGCTGCCAAATAGCTGTCTGAAAAAATCCTCCACTCCATTTTTACCGGCGCCAAACATATAAAGGGCATACATATTAAAGATAAGATGCCCCCAATCTGCATGTATGATACCACAGCTAAAGAAACGATACCATTGATTGCGTTCAGATACAGCAGGAGGGTAAAAGATAAGATCGTCAATGATCCGAGCGTTATTAAAACCGCCTATTGATACCAGTGCCGTAATGATAATAATGATAAAGGTGATCGATATTTCCATATAGCTGTTGCTTAAGTGCCGAAAATAAAACTTATTTGTGATGATACTTCTCGTTTCTTAAAATGGTACAGGCGCGATAGATCTGTTCAGCCAGTATCAATCTCACTAATTGATGCGGGAAGGTAAGATCGGATAAACTCCATGTATAATTGGCCCGTTTCAATATGCTATCATCCAGCCCAAATGCACCGCCGATAAGAAACACTACCCGTTTATTACTTTCATTGGCTCGTGATTGAAGAAAGATTGCCAGTTTTTCTGATGTCATTGACTTGCCATGTTCATCAAGTGCTACGAGATAATCTTCATTCTCCAGCCAATCGAGGATCAGTTCGCCTTCTTTTTTCTTCAGATCCATTTCACTCATCATCCCTGCATTCTTAGGAACAGGAATAATAGTCCATTCTACCTTGAAGTAATTAGAGATGCGTTTCGTGAAATCTTCCACACCGCTGCTTACATAAGGCTCGTTGTTTTTGCCAATGGCCCAAAGCTGGATCTTCATGACTGGTTAGTTATAAGTTGAAAGTTGAAGGTTAAAAGTTGAATGATCTTAGATTGAAAAGTAAAACTATACTGTAGTTAACTACTTTCAACCAACCTAAGTAAATGTCTTTGATAGTTGTCAACTTTTAACCTTCAACTTTTTCAACTCTTAAAACGCTTTCTTCGGCTCCTCTGTAATCTGCACTTCTGTTACCGGTCCGTATTTTTCAGCAATCTTTTTGATGTCTGATGATTTACCTACGAGAACAAACTGAAGTTTATCTTTTGGAAAATATTTTTCAATGATCTCTTTTGCTCTGTCAAGCGTCAGACCATCTACATTTTTTTCAAAATTATTGATAAACGACTCGTCGAATTTATACCAGTACATCTGTGTGAGCAGACCAGCCAGTTCGCCACTTGTTTCATACCGTGGAGGAAATTGTCCTTTTACATAATTCCTGGCTGATGTCAGCATTGTTTCATCAATACCTTTTGTATGTAAATGATTCAATACGCTTAATGCAGTATCGATCGCGGCTTCTGTTGTCTTGCCTGCCGTAAAAGTGCTGATATAAAAACTACCACCATTCTTTAATGGAGAAAAACGACTATTTGCTCCATACGTTAAACCGGTATTCACACGCAATTCATCATTAAGCATAGAGGTGAATCGTCCACCGAACAACGTGTTCACTACCTCTATTGCTACATAATCAGGATTGTTACGACTGATACCGGGCGCTCCGATAAAGAAAGTAGTTTCCTTTGCATCATTCTTATTGATCAGTAATACACGATTGCCTGTTGGTTTGGCAATTGGTTTTGAAGCAAGGTCAGCATTTGGTTGCTTGCCAGACTTCCAACCAGAAAACAAATTAGTCAACAGCGTCTTCATTTCTTTGCTATTGAAATCGCCGACAACAGAAATAGCTGTTCCGTTTGGTAAATAATTATCGGCATAAAACTTTTTGATATCGGCAGATTGCAAACCGGATACAGTTGTAAGTGTGCCGCTGATGATATTTCCATACACGTGATCGCCATACAAAAATTTATCAGCATAAGAACCGATCACGGAACGTGGGCTCTCCTTTGCCTGTTCCAATCTTGATAAGGCTCTTTTCTTTTCTTTAGCAAATTCAGTTGTGTCAAATACCGGCGCTGTCAATAATTCATTGACAATACTCAGTACTTTGTCTTTATCCTTGGCAGCAAATTCAGCAGATAAACCTGCTGCTTCTTTTGATGCATAGGTATTGACAGAAGCTCCCATAAAATCCAGTTCTTCATCCAATGCTGCTTTGGGATATGATTTGGTGCCATGTTTCAATGAGACTGCGGTTAAAGAAGCCAAACCTGACTTGTCGCCATCATAGATAGCGCCGGCAGGGATGATCACAGATACATTGATCTTCGGAACTTCATGTTGTTCCATCAGGTAAACGGTTAATCCATTCTTTAAGGTGAACTTCTGGTAAACTGGTAATTTATAATCCTGTGCCGACAAGCTGATGCATGACAGCAGCACAGCGATGAGTGTAATATATCGTAACGATTTCATGTTATTGTTCCTCCACTTTTGATTTTAAAATGCCGACAGTACGGCCGCTTTTAATAAAATATTTTTTGGCCACACGCTGTATATCTTCTACAGTTACTTTATTAAAGCGATCAGGCGCTTCGAACATTTTTTTATAATCACCAAAGAATACTTCATAGGAACCAATGTTGTTTGATTTCCCATCGATGGTTTCTATCTGATCATAAAACTCCATCAGTTTCTGGTTCTTTACTTTTTGTAATTCTTTATCCGTAACACCGGCTGTTTTTATCTTTTCAATTTCGTCGTAGATAGCATTCTCCAATACTGCTTCATCGATGCCTTTGGCAGCAATAGCATTGATAGCGAAATAATAAGGATCAAAACTTTGATCCAGCGAAGAGCCAATGACAGTTGCTAATTGTTTTTTATCTACTAAAGAAGAATACAGGCGCGAAGATTTACCGCTGCTAAGAATATCGCTTAATAAGGTGAGGGCATAATAATCTTCATTTTTTGTTTCGGGTGTCTTATAAGCAATACCGAGATAAGGAGTGGCTACATCTTTTTGTACCACGATCCTTCTTTCGCCCATCTGTTGTGGTTCTACAATATGTACAGTCGGTGGTGCTGGTTGTGCGGGAATACGTTCAAGATATTTCTCCGCTAATTTTTTTACAGCATCTACTTTTACGCTTCCCGATACTACTACCACGCAGTTGTTAGGGGCATAGTATGTTTTGAAATAGCGTTCAAGGTCAGCTTGTGTCCAATTTTTCATATCATCTTCGTAACCGATCACCGGCCAGTGATAAGGATGTTCTTCGAATGCCTGTGCCTGTAAATTTTGACCCAGTAAGTTCCAGGGTGAGTTTTCCAACCCGGTACTTCTTTCTGATAATACTACACCTCTTTCACTTTCTACCATTTTAGGATCGATGCTGAGGCTGGCGATGCGATCACTTTCGAGATCGAAGATGGTATCGATAGCACTGGCGGGGAACCAATCGGTATACACCGTTACGTTTTCGGTAGTATAGGCGTTGTTGGAACCGCCATTGAATTCCATGGTGCGGTCGAATAGTTTCGGGCCATATTTCTTGGCGCCGTTAAACATCATGTGTTCAAAGAAATGGGAGAGACCTGTAATGCCCTGGTGTTCATTCCGTGAGCCGACCTTATAAAACAGGTACATATTGGCATTGGGAATAGAATTGTCTTCGACAACCAGGAACTTCATCCCATTTTTCAGGGTGAAGGTTTTTACATCATCGGCCTTCAATTGTGCATGGAGCGAGTAGCCCAGCAGGAGCAGGGCCGGTAGAAACAATTTTTTCATGTATTGAGGGGATTGATAAGGCGGTAAAGC
>JBDTPD010000381.1:0-4871 GCA_039932855.1 Chitinophagaceae bacterium
CATCAATATAAAAGAACTGAGAGTAGATGGCGGCGCTACGGTCAATAATCAATTGATGCAATTTCAAAGCGATGTATTGAATTGTAAAGTAGTAAGACCTGTGATTACAGAAACCACTGCATTAGGAGCCGCCTACCTCGCTGGCCTCGCAGTAGGATATTGGAAAAACGTCAATGACATTCAACAGCAATGGCAGATCGATAAAGAATTTAGTCCGCAAATAAATGAAAGCAGTAGAAAAGAACTGGTGAAAGGTTGGCAGCGTGCAGTGAACGCGTCGATTGCATGGGCGAAGGAGGAATGAGGTGACCCGTTTAAAGGTTTAAGAGTTTAAAGGTTCTTCAAGCGAAGAATCCGATTATATTCTAGCATTATTAAAAATAAATCTATCATACCCTATAATTTTAAGAACCATTAAACCTTTAAACCCTTAAACTCTTTAAACGTTGTATGAATCGTGCTGACATGATACAATCCCTGAAATCAACCACTGAATGGGATATCTGTATCATTGGTGGTGGCGCCACGGGATTAGGAATTGCAGTAGATGCAGCATCGAGAGGATACAGGACATTGTTATTGGAGAAATATGATTTTGCAAAGGGAACATCATCACGTAGTACCAAGCTGGTACATGGCGGTGTGCGTTACCTGCAACAGGGAAATATCAAACTGGTAATGGAAGCATTGAAGGAAAGAGGGTTGTTACGAAAGAATGCGCCACACCTTGTCAAGAATCAATCCTTTGTTATCCCTAATTATAAATGGTGGGAAAATCCTTTCTATGGTATTGGATTAAAAGTATATGATTGGATGGCGGGAAGTTTAGGACTCGGGCCTTCTCAATTTTTATCCAAAGAAGAAACATTGGAACTGGCCCCTACACTCGATCCCGATGGATTAAAAGGTGGCGTGTTATATCACGATGGTCAGTTTGACGATGCAAGACTCGCTGTGCATTTAGCAATGACAGCCGTTGATCAGGGCGGTACCGTACTCAATTATTTCAGCGTAGATGGTTTATTAAAAGCAAATGATAAAGTTTGTGGTGTTCGGGCTACCAATGTACTGGATCATTCCACGTATGAAATAAAAGCAAAGGCAGTGATCAATGCTACCGGAGTTTTTACAGATACGATCTTAAAGATGGATGATGCCACAGCAGAACCGATCGTAACTCCCAGCCAGGGCATTCATCTTGTGTTTGATAAAGAATTCCTTCCTTCCGATACAGCTATCATGATCCCCAAAACAGATGATGGTCGCGTATTGTTTGCTGTACCCTGGCATCATAAGATCATTATCGGTACGACTGATACAGCAATGAAACAAACAGCGGCTGAACCAGTAGCGCAGCAACAGGAAATTGATTTTGTATTGCATCATATCACCCGTTATCTCACCAAGGATCCCGGGTATAAAGATATCCGCAGCATATTTGCCGGCTTGCGCCCATTGGTAAAAGGTAGTGCAAAGAATACGGCGGCTCTCTCCCGTGAACATCATATTTCTGTTTCTGATTCCGAACTGATCAGTATTACTGGCGGTAAATGGACCACGTACCGGAGAATGGCAGAAGATGTATTGGATATAGCTATGGTAAAAGCGGGTTTACCGGAGAAAGAATGTATTACAAAAGGATTAGCCATTCATGGTTATAAAGAAACAAGTGATTTCAATGTACCGTTGTATTATTATGGAAAAGATGAGGATCAGATTCAGTCGCTGATAAAGAAGGATGCAAGTCTTTCGGAAACCATTCACCCATCACTGCCGTTTATCAAAGCAGAAATAATATGGGCCGTGCAGCAGGAGATGTGTATGACGGTGGAAGATGCATTGAGCCGGCGCACCAGATCACTTTTGCTGGATGCGAAAGCAGCTATTGAAGCAGCTCCGTTAGTAGCTTCATTAATGGCAAATGAATTAAAGAAGGATGAAGTGTGGATAAAAGAGCAGGTCAGTGAATTTAATTCCGTAGCAAAAAACTATCTTCCTGTCTGATTAATCAACTTTCTTAAAATAAGCCATATGGATAATTTCAATTTCGGTCATCATTTCATTGGAGAATTTATTGGTACCGCTGTACTGGTCATTCTTGGAAATGGTGTTGTATCAAACGTTGTATTAAACAAAACAAAAGGACATAACAGCGGGTGGATCGTTATCACCTTTGGCTGGGCAATGGCCGTATTCTTTGGCGTGGATGCATCGATAGCATTAGGCGGCAGTGGCCATGTCAATCCGGCGGTAACACTTGCCTTGTTTGCCACCAGCACTATTGATCTTCCTATTGTCGGTACTTACCTGCTAGCACAATTGCTTGGTGCAACCCTAGGGGCTATCATTGTCTGGGTTGCTTACAAACAACATTTTGATGAAACAGAAGATGCCGCCGCTAAACTTGCTTGCTTTTCTACGCATCCGGCAATCAGGAATCCATTATACAATTTTCTTACAGAAATGATCGGCACATTTATTCTTGTTCTTGGCGTCATGTTAATGTCGGCTCCTACTAATAGTCTTGGAAGTTTGAATGCGCTGCCTGCTGCTTTATTGGTATTAGGAATTGGTCTTTCCTTAGGCGGACCGACGGGTTATGCAATTAATCCTACCCGTGATCTCGGACCACGTATCGCACATAGTTTTTTACCCATACCACGCAAAGGAAATAGTGACTGGAAATATGCGTGGATACCTATTGCCGGACCTGTTGTTGGGGGATTGCTGGCGGCGGGACTGTATCTGCTGGTAAGGTAATTGATGTACGATGTTAGGTGTACGATGTACGCCAGTCTGATAACTGAATATATATTCAATAATAGTACAGTCTTACACCGTACATCTGACATCGTACATTAAAGGCCTGACAATATTATCGAACATGCTTTCCTTACCTGTTCTTCTGTAATCACTAACGGTGGCGATATTCGAAGGCAGTTAGGAGCAAATAAGAACCAATCCGTCACAACGCCTGCCGCGATACATGCATCGATTACTTTCTTATTGGTTTCAAAAGAATCAAATTCTACAGCCATCCACAAACCATGTGAACGGACAGCCTTGACATGAGGATGAATTAATAGAGACGTAAAGAGTTTGGATTTTGCTTTTACCCCATCGATCATTTTTTCATCGATCAATGCTTTCATAGCAGCCATTCCTGCTGCACAACAAACAGGATGACCACCGAAAGTAGTAATATGACCGAGTACAGGATTATCAGACAAGCTATCCATGGATTGTTTATTGGAAATAAAAGCGCCTAGCGGCATTCCACCACCTAAAGCTTTTCCCAATAAAATAATATCCGGAATAACACCTGCGTATTCAAATCCCCATAAATTTCCGGTACGTCCAAAACCCGTTTGTATTTCATCCAGCGCCAGTAACGTGCCTGTTTCTGTACACTTCTTTCGCAGCGCCTGTATCCATTCACTGGTTGGTACAAGAATGCCTGCTTCTGCCTGAACAGGTTCAGCAATTACACAGGCCGTTTTTTCGGTAATAGCATTGAGTGATTCGAATGAGTTATAACGCAGGTGAAGTATATCTGGTAATAAAGGACGAAAAGCATTTCTCCAGTATTCACTGCCGATAATACTCAAAGCCCCTTGCGTGGAGCCGTGATAAGAATTTTCAAATCCGATGATCTGTGTTCTTCCGGTTACACGTTTCGCCAGTTTCATCGCACCTTCTACTGCTTCTGCCCCGGAGTTGGTAAAGAATACTGAGTTCAATGTGGAAGGAAGATTGGAAGCCAGTAACCGCGCATATTGTACCTGCGGACTCTCAATAAATTCTCCATATACCATCACATGCAGGTAAGCATCGACTTGTTTTTTAATCGCTTCTACCACTTTCGGGTGCCGGTGACCCGTATTGGCCACACTGATACCGCCGATGAGATCGATATATTCTTTACCAGCAGCATCCCATAGCGTAGCTGCTTCTGCCCTGACAATTTCAAGAGCCAGCGGCGATGGAGAAGTTTGTGCAACATGTCGCAGAAATAATTCCCGCTCGTTCATTGCGTAATCAGTTTTGGCAAAGGACGCAAAGATTGTGCAACGAGGCAAGGAAATTATCTAATTTGCAAGCAAACATTAATCTTCCATTTTTAAACATTCAATTTGTCAATGCCAGTAATACTTCCTGTAAATGATAAACACCCGCAATTCGGGGATGATTGCTTTATAGCGCCCAATGCTACTATCGTTGGCGATGTCGTCACAGGCGATCAATGCAGCATCTGGTTCAATGCTGTTGTGCGTGGCGATGTAAACTTTATCCGCATAGGTAATAAAGTAAATATCCAGGACGGCGCCTGTATTCATTGTACCTATGAAAAATGCGGGACAACCATTGGTAATAATGTTTCGATAGGACATCATGCCATTGTGCATGGTTGTATACTTCACGACAATGTGCTGATCGGTATGGGAGCTATTGTAATGGATAAGGCCGTTGTGCATAGCAATACCATTATCGCAGCAGGTGCAGTAGTATTAGAGAATATGGTCTGTGAAGCAGGAAGTATTTACGCCGGTGTGCCTGCTAAAAAAGTAAAAGATATTTCAGAAGAACTCGTGAATGGCGAGATCAATCGGGTAGCGAATAATTATGTGAAGTATTCCGGTTGGTTCAAGTGACATTGACAGTCGGCAGTTCTCAGTTGGCAGTCTGCAGTCGCATTCTACTCATTGAATAATCGCTACAAAACAGTTTACAGTTTTGCAATAGGTAGTGTCTTATTTTCTATCGGAAATTTCTTTTTTTCTGAGATGAAATGTAAGCTACTCATTGCCAGTTTGTACGGACTGTAGACTGTAAAACTGCTGACTATGAGACTGGCTCAAGGTAGATTTACG
>JBDTPD010000382.1:0-4860 GCA_039932855.1 Chitinophagaceae bacterium
CAAATATCTTTTCGATCATCGTTGCCGATGATGCATTCAAATGCAGGAACTGTGTATAGTGACCGGGATATGCTTCATGTATTGTTACGTTATCTGTTGTATAAAAATCAAAAGACGATAACCAATCTTCTTTTTGTTGGGCTGTCCATTTTGGATCAACAGGTGTGATATAATAATACGCTTCTGTTGCTTTCTTTTCAAATGCGCCAGGCACATCCATGGACGCAGTACCAAGTGATCGTGCATACTCAGGCGTTTCTTTTACCTGCACACGCACTTCAGATGGCATAGTGACAATATTCTTATCAATGATAAATTGTCTGATCAGTTCCAGGTTTTTCTTTGCATCCGGAATAAGGCTTTCAGCCGTCGGATGTTCTTTCTGCATTTCATGATATACATCAACCGGTTTTTTATTTGGGTTGATAAGCTTTGCAGCTGCATTAAATCGCTCCTGTTCTCTTTTTAATTCTGCCAGTCCTACTGCCAATACTTCCTCAGGCGATTGCTTAATCCCCTCCGAATACAATAGCATTTTTTTATAAGCAGCAGTACCTAATGCGTAATGGCTGGTTCCTTTGGGCAATTTTTCTTTTTTCAGCCAGGCTATATATGATTTCGCGGCATCAATAGCTTTTGTATTTACTTCTTTAAAATGCGCCATCATTGAATCATTCTTTACCTCTTTTAAAGCAACGAGTAAATCACCATTTAAAAAACTAACCGATCCATCAGCAATAGCAATAGCGGTTTCGATAAAGGGTTTGGGCAATGAGTCAGCCAGATTTGTTTTTCCTGCCTCATACATGGCAGGGATTTTTTCTTCTACTGAAATGATATCAAGTAGTCTTTGTTCCAGGGGAGCAAAATTTCTCTTGATATATAAGTTGACATCAATAGCCTGTGCATAGACCATCGGATTGGCTAAATATGATTTCTGATCCTCAAAAGTGAATACCTCGTTTTTGATACCCATCAATAAAATGCGGTAATCATAAAACATCTTTGTACTAAGTGAGGCTGTATCTACCGCTTCCAGTTTTTGTTCATATTCTTTCAGTCTTTTGTATTCTGCATCGAGCGATGCCTTACTATAGTCAGGAGCTTGTCCATCATACTCATGAAATCCTAATGAAACAGCGTTTAATGGTCGCCATTGTAAATATCCTTTGAGAAAGTCGTCAGTGATTTTTTGGAAACCGGCATCGGCACTACCGTTACCGGAAGCGGTAGTAGTGTTTGTAGTATCGCTATTGTTACAGCTGGTCATCAGCATGATAACCGCCAATGGAAAAAGTAAATGCTTCATAAATGTGAGTGATTTTTAGTAGTGTTTAAAGGTAGCCAAAAAACGTTCCCTACCCTTTTCAGTATCAGCCTTCCATATAGCCTGATAGCCAGTCAACAAATTTGAGGGACCATTATTGTAAAATACTTAAGTATTACTGGCACATTTTCTGAATAGATACCCATAAACAGTGATAGTATGAAATATCTTAAAATAAATGGTTTCTTACTTTTTTCTTTCCTGTCTGGTGGAACAATGCTTCATGCACAGGATAAAAAAGCAGATGCTGTTAATACCATGGTGTCAGAAAAGAATTTTGTATTCAAGGCACAGACTGCGCTACCAATGGGTGGCAGAACGGTGAACCTGACCTCAGAATATGATGTAACGATTAGGCCGGATTCTGTTATTTCTTTTCTCCCGTATTATGGTCGTGCTTATTCTGCACCTATCGATCCTACCAAAGGGGGTATACAATTTACCTCTACCGATTTTGGGTATGAATCAGGCAAAGGAAAGAAAGGCAGGTGGCAAATAACAGTAAAGCCTCGTGATGCACATGATGTGCAGCAATTGAACCTGACAGTTTTTGAAAATGGTTCGGCTTCTTTGAATGTAACTGATCAGAACAGGCAGTCAATCACTTTCCAGGGATATGTGGTAGAAGGAAGACCACTGATTAAAAAAGCTTTCTGATACTATACAGAGAATATTTCACGCAAAGGCGCAAATAACCTAAAAGGTTTCTCTCTTCGTTAAGTTACCAACGAAAAAAGAAACCTTTTAGGTTATTTACGCTATTGCACATTCCAGTTTTTTTTGTTTACTTTTATCGGCGCTAAACGCGGATTATGCTTAAAAAAGGAGTTATCAGAATCATATTGATCCTTTTGATCGTGACCCTGAACATTGGTTGCGACCAGGTTTCTAAAACAATCATCCGTAATAAAGTATCGGCTGACGAAAGCATAGAAGTTATCGGCAATCACCTTACCGTTATGCGCGTAGAAAATACAGGCGCCTTTCTCAGTGTCGGAGATTCATTACCTGCGGCTGCCAAGAACATACTTTTATCTGTACTTCCTTTGATTGCATTGATCATCGGCTTCGGTTATATCCTGACCAAGAAAAGTATTACCCGTGTTCCTTTAGCCGGTTTTTGTTTTATTGTCGGTGGTGGCATCGGAAATATTTTTGACCGGATGTTATATGGTTCGGTGACTGATTTTCTTCATATCCAGGCAGGTGCGTTTCATACAGGCATTTTTAATATGGCCGATGTATCGATCGTTACCGGTACGCTGATCGTTTTGCTACACCTTCTTTTTAAAAAGAATACTCCTGCTCCTGTTGCAGCCGTTCCCACACCCGATGAATTATAAACCCGGAATCCCTAATTTCGTTTTATGTGGTGAATCGTTATTGTTTTTGGGCTATTGATACTTTGCCCGCTGATCCATTAATTTTTCTTACAACCATTATATTATGATACCAAACATACCATCTCCTATTCTTGGGGATATCGTTGCACTGACCATTGCTACACCTGACCTGGATGCATCTGCTGATTATTATAAAAAACTTGGTTTTAAAGAATTAATGCGCGACAACTTTCCTTTTCCGTGGGTGCAGGTTACAGATGAAGCCTTATTGATCATGTTTCGCAAAGCCGATGATCCATACCTGGCGCTGACCTATTATACAAAAGATGCAGTGAAAGTTGCTGGTGAATTAGAAAAGAAAGGAGTCAGCTTTGTTTTTACTCCCGATAAAAATGATATGATCAAACGATATGTTTTTCAAAGTCCTGATAATTTAAATATAAGTATCGTTGGTGTACCTGATGGATTCAGAAAACCATCAGGCCATACAATGCTGACAATGAATCCGGCCGATTATTCAAATCCTGAAATGTATACGAATAAGACGGCGGGTATGTTTGGTGAATTAGCACATCCGGTTACTGATCTTGAAGCGTCAATTATTTTCTGGGAAAAAATTGGATTTACGGTGCTTTCTAAATTTACTTCGCCTTATCCATGGGCGATTTTATCAGATGGATTGGGAATAGTAGGATTGCATCAATCGAATCATTTCGATTATCCGGCTATTACTTACTTCGCCGCAGATATGAAAACGAAGATTGAGAAATTAAAGGAAGAAGGATTGGAAGGGTTTAAAGATAAAGGACCTTCTAATATTGTATTAACTACACCTGAACAACAGCATATCTTTTTATTTGGGATGGGAATGTGATGTATTACTTATGAATTAACCCGGTGCCTGTGGTATCGATGGTAGGATATAGATCGTCGCTTGTATTCTCAATAAGGTCAGCGCCAGCCGAAAATAAAATGTAATGATCATTTAGTTTTTGATAAATAAAAATTCTATTGCTGCGGGTTCCGCCTGCAGGATCGAATATCCACGCTCTATCGTCCTTTTTAGCCAATTGTTTTAAACTATCAGGATATTGACCTGCCTGAAGTTTATAGAATTCAATATGTTTTACTACATCGTTTAACTGATCCTGCGCTAATTGAATATGCAGCTTGCGACCTGTATCACTATACTCCATATAATAAAAAAGGGAACCATACACTGCAACAGTAAATAATAAAGCAGCAGCGCCTATCAATACCAACTTTTTATCTTTATATTTCAGAACACCCAGCATGATCAGGCCTATTCCTATCACTCCACCGACTAATGGAATCAATCCCAGCCAGCCACGCCCATACAAATGGCGACCTGACTTTTGATCTGTTAAAATATATGTTGGTTTAACTGACATGAAATTCTTATTGATTTATCCATTGCTATTTTACCTTTATTGAAGCTACTATTTCATCCGCCGACTTTTCCCATTGAGCCTGTAATTTTTCCGTACAATTAAATGTAAATAGTAAAATTTTTCCCTGCACAATTACAAAGAAGAAATAGTTGAAGATATTTTGATCAACTGCTTTTGATATGAATTTAAAATACCCTACCCTTTTGCCATTAATCATTTTTATCCCATTAGATAAAATAGTAGCGTCTGGTCTTTTGGCAATTATTTGTTTGAGTTGAAAATCTTTGAAAGCAGTCATTTGCGATTCGGTCGCTGGCTGATCTGTCATATCAGCGATGAGATTAATTTCTCCTGTAGAATCAGATAACACAAGTGAGGGTCTTGGTTTATTCCGGTATTTTAATGACCACAGTTCACCGCTCATTTCTGTCAACTCTTTTGGCGCCATGATCTCTACCTTATCATTCAATATGGAGACTTTCTCCAATGTGATTTGTGAATAGCCGATGACAGGAAATAAAAGACAAAGGAGCAACTTCATTACAGATGATTTCTACAAATGTACGATGTAGGGTGTACGATGTACGACAGTCTTAAATATTAGCCTTTTAAATAGTCGGGATGGCGAACACCGTACATCGTACATCGCATTAGCCAACAATTGTATTTAATAATAAAACTCCCAGCAATCCCAGCACCGAGATAACTGTTTCCATTAATGACCAGGAAATACAGGCCAGCGAGCTACAGAAAGATAAAAATATTTTTCGTAAGGAAC
>JBDTPD010000383.1:0-4856 GCA_039932855.1 Chitinophagaceae bacterium
CAGGTATTGAGAAATTTTATCAATCTGAAATAATTAAAATCAATGAATAGCTTTTAGGAAATTATGAATTAAGAATTATGAGTTATGAATGAACTTCCTATAATTCATAACTCATAATTCTTAATTCATAATTTTTGACAGGTTACACATAGTCTTGAAAGAAGATGGAAATAATTCCGGCAATAGATATTATCGATGGAAAATGTGTGAGGCTCACGCAAGGTGATTATGCACAAAAGAAAATTTATAATGAACATCCGCTTGAAGTTGCCAAAGAATTGCAGGATGCTGGTTTGAAAAGATTACATCTTGTCGACCTCGATGGAGCAAAAGCCGGTGCTGTAAAAAACTGGAAGGTATTGGAGACATTAGCTGGCAAGACTTCACTGACAATAGATTTTGGTGGTGGAATAAAGACAGCCAAAGATGTACAGATCGTATTTGATTCAGGCGCTGCTTTGTCAACAGTCGGAAGCATTGCTGTTAAGAATGAAGAAGAATTTATCAGTTGGTTAAAACATTTCGGCCCTGAAAAATTCTTATTGGGAGCCGATGTCAAAGAAGAAAAGATCGCAGTAGGTGGTTGGCAGGAAACAACTGAAATATGGATTTATGATTTCATCGAAAAATATTTACAACATGGCATTACTCAATTGTTTTGTACCGATGTAAGTAAAGATGGAAAACTGGAAGGTCCGTCATTGGATTTATATAAAAATATCATTGGCAAATTTCCAGCCCTTCATTTTATCGCCAGTGGTGGAGTGAGTTCAATGAAAGATGTGGATGAGTTGGAAAATATCGGTTGTGCCGGAGTTATTATCGGCAAAGCGATCTATGAAAACAGGATCAGTCTGTCTGAATTAAAGAAAGTGAATAGCAACAGCGAATAGACAAATGGCAATAAGCAATAGACAATAGGCAACTCACAATTGTCAGTTGCCTATTGCTTATTGCCAATTTATTAAATAAAAAACATGCTCTGTAAACGAATCATTCCCTGTCTCGATATCAAAGATGGTCGCACTGTCAAAGGCACCAACTTTGTTGACCTGCGCGATGCCGGCGACCCGGTAGAGTTAGGAGCGCGCTATGCACAGGAAGGAGCAGATGAGTTGGTCTTTCTTGATATTACGGCGACTGTAGAAAAACGAAAGACACTGAGCGAACTCGCGCGTCGCATTGCCCGCTATGTAAATATCCCATTTACTGTAGGCGGTGGGGTAAGTTCTGTAGAAGATGCCTCTGTATTATTAAGCAGTGGGGCAGATAAAGTATCGATCAATTCTGCGGCGTTTAAAAATCCGCAACTGATCAGTGACCTGGCAAAAGAATTCGGCGACCAGTTTGTTGTATTAGCGATCGATACTAAGAAAGAAGATGATGGTGAATGGTATGTTTATTTAAATGGCGGACGACTCAAGACTGATATCAAATGTATTGATTGGGCAGAACAAGGTGTAGGAGCTGGTGCAGGAGAGATATTATTGACATCGATGAATCATGATGGAACCAAATCAGGATTTGCATTGGACATCACGCGTCAATTAACGGAGATACTTCCTGTGCCTGTCATTGCCAGCGGCGGCGGTGGTTTACCTGAGCATTTCGCAGATGTTTTTATCAAAGGCAAAGCAGATGCTGCATTAGCCGCCAGTATTTTTCATTTTAAAGAAATAAGTATCCCTGATTTGAAAACATATTTAGCAACAAAGAATATTCCGGTAAGAAACTGAATAATATGACAATCGATTTTTCAAAATACAGTGATGGATTAGTTCCTGCGATCGTACAGGATGATGTGACTAATAAAGTGCTGATGCTTGGTTTTATGAATCAGCAGGCATTGGATAAGACAAATGAATTGAAACGCGTTACATTTTATAGTCGTACTAAGAAAAGATTATGGACAAAAGGGGAGGAGAGTGGTCATTTTCTTGAATTGAAAAGCATCGCTGCTGATTGTGACAATGATACATTATTAATAAAAGCTCATCCATTAGGCCCGGTATGTCATACCGGCGCTGATACATGCTTTAATGAAGTAAATGAAGAGGCAAATTTTATTTTTACATTAGAAGAAATTATCAGGGATCGGCAATCACAACCATCCGATAGCTCATATACATCCAGCCTTTTTCAAAAAGGAATAAATAAGATTGCTCAGAAAGTGGGTGAAGAAGCCGTAGAACTAGTGATAGAAGCAAAAGATAATGATAAAGAACTTTTTTTAAATGAAGCAGCAGATCTCTTATTTCATTATTTAATTTTATTGCGTGCGAAAGGGTACTCTATACACGATGTGCAGGATATGTTACGCCAACGTCATAAAAAATAATTCCTGAATTTTTACGCTTGTATTCAGCATTGTTTTCTTCATATTTGCGCCATGAAAAAAATACTGGTCGCATTTTCGTTTTTTTTATCTGTTAACGCTATCGCTCAAACTACAGAAACGGAGCTTGATCCTGTCACAGTGACGGCTTCGTTGGTAGAAAAACCTGTTTCACGTACTGGAAGAAATATTATCAGCATTAAAGGGGAAGAATTTCTTAACCTGCCTGTTCATTCTGTAGATGAACTATTACGTTATTTACCCGGAGTAGAAGTGCAGATGCGTGGACCCATGGGTTCTCAAAGTGATATTGTATTACGTGGCGGTACCTTTCAGCAGGTATTGGTTATTCTCGATGGTGTGAGGTTGAACGATCCTAATACAGGGCATTTCAATAGCTATATTCCAATTGCTCCTGCAGAAATTGATCATATAGAAATTTTAAAAGGTGCCTCTTCTGCTATCTATGGATCAGAAGCAGTCGGTGGTGTAATACAGATCATCACTAAAACCTTTGCTGCAAAACCTCAGCAAAAAAAATGGCAGTTGCAAACTGGTGTCACTGCTGGTGAACATAACCTCGTGAATGGAGATATCGGTGGTTATTATCAGAATGGTAACAATGCCATCGGAGGCGGTTGGCTAAGCAATAATACAGATGGACAATTAAAACGTGGTACACGCGGTTTTGTCTATGCAAACACGGCTTCATTATCAGCTACACATTACTTTAATGATAAATGGCAACTTGCTGTACGCGGCTCCTATGACAACAGAAGATTCGATGCCCAAAACTTTTATACCACATTCGCCAGCGATACAGCTAATGAAGATGTAAGTACAGTATGGACGCAGGCACGCCTCAGATATTCAGGAAGAAAACATACCGTCAATGTCGATGCAGGATGGAAAGCAGTAGAAGATAAATTTCAATTCAATAAGTTATCGGTAGCCAATGATAGTAAGAGTAAGATTCTTCAAACAACGATCTCTGATGAATGGAAGATCAACGATCAATCAGTTCTGGTGAGTGGTGCGCAGGTAATCGATAAACAAATTCGCTCAAATGACAGAGGGAATCATGATGTATCACAGGCAGCTGCTTTCCTGGTATGGAACCAGTCGATACATGATTTTACTATCACTCCTGCATTACGTCTTGATTGGAATCAGCGTAGTGGGACAGAATTAGTGCCACAGATAAATGTTTCATGGAAGTATCAGCAATTTCAATTGCGTGGAAGCGCCGGCAAAACAATCCGCGACGCTGATTTTACAGAGCGCTATAACAATTATAATAAAACAATTGTCAGCAGTGGTCAGCGTATAGGTGATCCTGATCTGGAAGCAGAGCGTTCATTCAGCTATGAAGCAGGCGCTGATTATTTTTTAGCAAAAGATCTGAAGATATCCGGTACATTTTTTCAACGTTATCATAAAAAATTAATTGATTACGTACCGACTGCTTATGCAGACATGCCAAGAAAAGATAACCTTGTACCAGGTGGTACATATGCATTAGCAAAAAACATTGCAAAGGTGACAACAACAGGAGAAGAAATTGATATTCAATATCAGCGCACATTTAAAAGAAATAATAATGTAGCTGCATCAGCAGGATTGGTATGGCTCAATAGCACAAGCAGTGATACAGTGCCATCATTTTACGTTTCTTCTCATGCAAAATTCATGACTAATTATTCTGTAGAGTATAGTCAGAAAGTATTTTTCATTGGTATAAATGGCTTGTATAAAACAAGAAGTGTACAATCGTCGGCAGCGATACATGCTAACATCACCAATGACTATTTTCTCATGAATCTTAGAGTGGGAGGGTTTTTCTGTAAAAAAAGAATAAAAACTTTCGTACAAATTGATAATTTATTTAATATAAAGTATAGTGACCTTTTAGGCGCAGTTATGCCAGGCAGATGGTTGATGGCCGGGGTAAACCTGAACCTGGGAAATTAAAAAGCCTGTGCGCCCGTTAAGTTTATACTCTTATGTTTGGATGCAGTACAAAATCCCTTTAAAAGATTCTTTCAGAAAACAAGGGCTACGCTAAGTGTTTTCACTTGTTTATCAACCATCTAGCTATAAATTTTTTTTGGTGAAATACCATTATTGACTTCTTTTGTATAGAGGCATTTTTTAGTACTCAAACCTTATCACTTACTTACTTTAAGCCACTATCCAGATGGATAAGATAACAATACTGCTTGTAGACGATCATAAACTAATCAGAGATTCCTGGTCATTTATTCTGAATAGTGACCCACGGTTTATTGTGATCGGTGAAACGAACTCCGGCGAAGAAGCTATCGAACTCGCAAAGATCAAACGACCGCGGATCATATTAATGGATGTGAACATGACCCCGGTGAATGGATTTGATGCGACCATGCAGATACAAAAATATTCTCCCGAATCAAGAGTCATTGCTGTATCCATGCATTCCATGCCTGCGTATGCAAAGAAGATGTTGCAACTCGGCGCCATGGGATATGTAACAAAGAATTCT
>JBDTPD010000384.1:0-4831 GCA_039932855.1 Chitinophagaceae bacterium
CGCGCAAGACGAATAATGCTTTCTTTTTCTTTTCCAGCTTCAGTGATCAATAACATTGGCACATCAAATGGTAAAAGACTGCCGGCCCATTCTGCAAAGCGTCCATCAAGACCGATACTTACTGAACCGGGAATGAAACCAATTGAGAAATGATCGATGTTGCGGGTATCAAGAATGATCGCATTCTCTTCATTCATCACTTTCTTGAACTCGTCGATCGATAAAGGTTTGAGACTTGTTTCCAATACCTCATCTAAACTATCATAGCCTTCTTTATTGATCCTTGCATTGATAGGAAAATATAGCGGTGGTGGAGGAATGCCATCAGTCACTACATTGATAAATGCTTTTTTATTTTCTGCCTTCAATGCATAGTTGAATTGTTTCTCTTCTCCGATCGTACTGGAAGTATCCGGTCCGAGATTTTTACCACAGGAACTGCCCGGTCCATGCGCAGGATAAACAATCACATCATCTGCCAGCGGAACTATCTTTGATTGCAGGCTTTCATATAACATACCTGCGAGATCGCTGGTAGTAATATTAGTTCCTTTTTGAGCAAGATCAGGACGACCCACATCACCTACGAATAAAGTATCGCCAGTAAATACACAATTGTCCTTGCCGTTCTCATCTTTTAATAAATAGCAGGTAGATTCCAAAGTATGTCCGGGTGTATGCATGACTTCAAGTGTGAGCTTACCAATTCTAAATAACTCACCATCTTTTGCAATATGCGCTGTAAAGCCGGTTACTGTTTCAGGGCCATAAATAATAGGAGCGCCGGTAGCTTTTGCGAGGTCAAGGTGACCACTTACAAAGTCTGCATGAAAATGGGTTTCAAAAATGTATTTGATTTTTGCACCACGAGATTCTGCGAGATTCATGTACACTTCGACATCACGTAAGGGATCAATAACGATTGCCTCATTTTCGCTTTCTACATAATAAGCCGCTTCACTGAGACAACCTGTATATAACTGTTTAATAAACATATAAAAAAGTTCAATTGCAAAAATAACCTATTATCTATAAACGAAAAAAGGAAGCCCGCGGCTTCCTTAGGAAAATGGTAAATGCGTTTGCTGATCAGTTCAGTAGTGTTTCAACGAACTGATTCAACTCTTCAAGGCGTGCCGAATTTACGGTGTAATAAATAAACTTGCCATCCCTTTCGGTTTTGACAAATCCGGCCTTGCGTAGAATGGCGAGGTGTTGGGAAGCAACAGATTGTTCCAGTCTTAATTTGACATAGATTTCTGTTACCGTGATCTTCCCTTGTTCGTCAATCAACTTAAGAATTTGCTGGCGGAGTTTGTGGTTGATGGCTCGTAAAATAAGGGACGCCTTTTTTACATTCAGCAGATCCACTTTGAGTGAATTGCCGTTTTCCGTGGTAGTGTTTAATGTTAGCGAATAGTTGTTCATAGTTATTAGCGTTAGACCTAAGCTACAAATTTAAATATGTAAAGGTGTTTTGTGAAATTAAAATTGTTAAGAATTGACATATTCTACCATAAATCATTAACGAGCAGGTGAATAGAATTCTTTTATATATAATGGCTCGGTATACGCAAGGTCAGCAAAGTCCTTCTCTCTGAAACGCTTATCTGACAAGTCTTTCATATGATCGGCTGTTGCAGCCGTACCGCAGAAAGACGCATGTCGATGTTGAACCATGTGTTTCACTTTATCACTACCATTGCCGGAAAATTGAATTGTATTGGTGGCAAGTAATGAATTGAAACTATCCGTGTTGATTACCAATGCTTCCGGTTCAACAACCACTGTCAGATCTTTCTTATAGATGCCCATAAAAACTTCCAGTCTACGTGCATCTACTAGTGGACAAAACAAATCCGCTTCATCATTTTCGTTAATGCTGGCGTATGCCATCATCTCAAGGGTTGGAATGGTTATCAAAGGTATACGAAGTGCAAAACAAATTCCTTTGGCGGCGGATAGTCCAACACGTAAGCCGGTATAGGAACCGGGACCAATTGAAACAGCTACCGCGTCGAGGTCATTTATTTCTAAATTGGCATCACTCAACATTTTTTCAATTGCCGGATGAAGCCAGGTGGCATGGTCTCTTTGATTATTATTGATAGCAAACTGTATGCTACTTGCATCATTAGCGAGGCATAACGATGCAGTTTCCACAGCTGTATCAATGTTTAATAGCGTTGCCATAATCAAGCCAAAGCGTTTTGCTGTAATAAGTTACAAGGTTTATAAAGTATTTGCTCCTTACTAAGTGTTTCGAGTAAGTGAAAAACATTAACCAACCCGATTTTACGCGACCATTCAAATGGTCCGTATGGGTAATTTGTTCCCATTTTCATTGCAGTATCTACTTCTTCTTCCACACTTACTTTTTCTTCCAGGGTCATATACGCTTCATTGATTATGCAAGCAACAACTCTTGCAGTAATGAATCCGGGAACATCCGCTACCCACTCTGTCTGCCGGCCCAGCAATGAAAATAACGCTGTTGCTTTTTCTTTCAATTCTTCATTGGTAACAGCTGCTTCAATGATTGGTCTTTTTAAAAATGTGTTCCATCCATTGATGCGTATAAAATTTTCTTTCAATATGTGTAAAGAGGTGACAACAGAATTGATAACGATAAGCGATGCATTCAATTGCTTCAACCACGCGATCCGCTCGTTATTGTTTTCAAAAAGGAGATCTATGCATGCGTCGATTGTGCCGTATGAAGAAGAATGGTCAGGGGCTGCTATCCAGGTTATTTCTATAGCTGCATCTGCAGGAAATGTCAATAGTTCTTCCTTCTGTTCCGCCGTACCAAGCACCAGGATTTTCATGCGCTATTTTTTGCAAAGAAATAGCATAAAACTATATTCGTTGTGTTTTTATAAATAATAAACATGACTAAGAAAATCGTAAATACAGCAGACGCACCCGCACCCATCGGTCCCTATAACCAGGCAATTATGGTAGGAGATACCCTTTATATTTCCGGACAGGTTTGTATTGATCCGCAAACCGGTCAATTAGCGAACAAGGATGTTCAGGAAGAAACCCATCGGGTAATGCAAAATCTCCAGGCTATCCTGAAACATGCAGGGATGGATTTCAAGAATGTGGTAAAGACAACCATTTTTATTACCGACATGAATCGTTTCTCCGAAGTGAATGGAGTATATGAAAGATATTTTGATTGTGACCTCCCGGATACACCGGTATTTCCTGCAAGAGAGACTGTACAGGTGTCTGCCCTTCCGAAATTTGTTAACGTCGAGATAAGTATGATAGCAGTGAAGTAAGAAATTAAGAATTAAGAGTTATGAATTATGAATTGAGGTCCCCATTCATAATTCATAACTCTTAATTCTTTAATACTATCGTGCTATCATCATTTTTATATCCTGTGCTTTTCCATTAATATAAATAAGAATATGGTAAACACCATTCGCCAGTTTCTCAGCACCGATCGTTTTGATGATCTGCCCGGCTGGCAAATTCTCTGCTGAGCTGATCACTCTTACCAATTTTCCTCCATTGTCATAAATAGAAGCAGATAAAGAATAATTGCTTGCTGAAATTATTTCCAGTCTTGAAGTACCTGCTACCGGGTTAGGAAATAATCTTACATAAATACCATTCTCCAACGCCTGCGTTTTGAATGTGCCTACCGCTGATGGGATGAATACAGTAGTGGTGGTACAAAGCGGAATGACATTGTATTCATAATTTGTATTCGGCTCAAGTCCATTCAATTCATATGCCTGGCCTGTTACAAATATTTTGTGCCAGGTTGCTTCACCAACCTTACGGTATTGCAAACTGTCTGTTGTTACATCCTGCGGATTCACCCAGGTAATGTTCACTCTTGAAGGACTAAATGAAGTAGTAGCGATATTGGTAACATCACCACATCCGATCACCGTGATAGTCGCACTGGCTAAACTTTTACATCCATTGGCAGCTGTTCCTTCTACCGTATAGGTATGAGTGGTCAATGGTCTGTATATGGCACTTGTAGCAGTATTGCTTACCATGTCTGGTAATGATGACCAGTTATAAGTGGCAGCACCTGTACCTGTCAATGTCTGTGTCTGGAATTTTTGAATAGTTGATGATACCGGTGTTACTGCAACACTCGGACTGGGCAACACTGTCGCAATTGTGGCAGCAGATGTACGCGGACAGGTTCCAAGCATCACCGTTACGGTATAGCTGCCACTGGTAGTAGCAGTATAAGTGCCATTGATAGCGCCAGTGATCAGGATTGTATTTCTATACCATTGGTAAGAATAACCGGTACCGCTGCTTGCTGTCAATAACAGGCTTCCTCCGCTACAGAAACCAGTAGATCCGGTTGTCGTTACCGCGGCGGCAGGTGTAGTATTTACTGTAACACTTACTGCAGATGAAGTAGCCTCACAGGAAGCTCCTGCAGATACTTTTACTGTATAATTGCCAGTGGCAGTGGCTGCATAAGTAGCAGCAGTAGCGCCAGTGATAAGAGTTCCATTTTTATACCATTGATAACTATAAGAAGCACCGATATTAGCATCCAGAGTCACACTTCCTCCCTCGCAGAAGGTAGCGGCGCCACCAGTTGCAATAGCTGCAGTAGGAGCAGCTACTTCTGATATAACTACAGATTTCACACCTGAACAAGCGCCGGATGTAACAGTCACTTCATAAGTGCCTGCTGTGTTGGCTGTATAAATATTGCTGGCTGCTCCGGGAATAGTACCTCCATTTTTCTTCCATGTATATATATAAGCGGGGTTGCTGGTAGCGGTCAATGCGATATTGCCACCGGTACAAAAACCACCCGTACCATTAGGGGTTAATG
>JBDTPD010000385.1:0-4819 GCA_039932855.1 Chitinophagaceae bacterium
ACGTGATACGATCTCATTATTTTCATACGTACAGAAAAGACAGATCTTATTTTCCGCCAGTTCTTTCAGCTTATCAGCTGCTTCCTGGTACTCCAGATTTTTAATATCTCCCATAACTTTTTTTAATTATCATTCATAAACTATACCATACCAGCATGAGTTGTTTTTCTGCTTATAACAGTTGTTTGTTTAATTAATGTGCGGATAATTCTTCAAAATATTATACATTGGATGATGATATGTGGGGAAAAAACATCCCCGGGCTGCTACTTTTTTATCCAACTCTATTCAAATCTTAACATATTTCGGTTTTTCGGTTAATAAAACAGAGATTTATTTATACGATCAAAAAGCTGTATGAAAAAAGGCTATTCACTTTTATATATTGTCTTACTATCGGCATCAGTCATTGCACAGCCGGTTAAGAAACATGGACAATTGAAAGTAACAGGTACACAATTGATGGACGAGCATGGACAACCAG
Source organism: Chitinophagaceae bacterium (assembly GCA_039932855.1). Classification (GTDB taxonomy): domain Bacteria; phylum Bacteroidota; class Bacteroidia; order Chitinophagales; family Chitinophagaceae; genus JAJKIP01. The sequence goes on from JBDTPD010000385.1 coordinate 485, forward strand.
TTGTCTTACGCGGAATGAGTTTTGGCTGGCATTGTTTCTGGCCGAGATTTTATTCTGCTGGTACAGTCAAATGGCTGTACACAGATTGGAAATGCGATGTGATCCGTGCAGCGATGGGAGTGGAGCCAAAAGATGGTTACCTGGAAAAACCGGAATGGTCAACGAAAACTATTAAGACGGTAGTTGATGAAGCTATCAAGCAGGATATGTATGTGATCATCGATTGGCACAGTCATAACATCAAACTGGATGAGGCAAAGAAATTTTTTACAGAAATGGCCACAGCCTATGGCAAGTATCCTAATGTGATCTATGAAATATTTAATGAGCCTGACTATGAAACATGGGATGAAGTAAAGAATTACTCAACAGAAGTAATGAAGACGATTCGGGCCATCGATCCTGATAATGTCATTCTTGTTGGTTCACCACATTGGGATCAGGATGTAAATACAGTAGCAGATGATCCGATCAAAGGATTCGACAATATTATGTATACGCTCCATTTTTATGCAGCGACGCATTTGCAGGGATTGCGCGACAGAGGAGACTATGCATTAGGAAAAGGATTGCCAATCTTTATCTCAGAGTCTGCAGGTATGGAATCATCGGGAGATGGAGCTATTAATGATACTGAGTGGAACAAATGGATCGATTGGTCCGAGCAGCATAAGATCAGTTGGATCACCTGGTCGGTGTCAGACAAAAATGAAACCTGTTCTGTATTACTTCCATCAGCAGGTTCGACAGGTAACTGGAAAGAATCAGATCTGAAAGAGTCGGGAGTAAAGACGAGAAACTTGTTAAGGAAATATAGCGATAGGTAATAGACAATATGCAATTGGCAATAAGCAATAGATAATAATAATTGAGTCATGGTTCCAGATCCGAAGACTATCTCTTCACCGGGTCTTCAAAATTGCCTATTGCCAATTGCCTATTAATTAGCCCCCCAGCGAAAAGTCTTTACATCAAATCCTGCGAGGTCCAGTACACGATCGACCACAGTCAATGCGACTTCATCAATGGTAGATGGACGACTATAAAAAGAAGGAGTTGCAGGGCAGATGATACCACCAGCGAGAATCAGTTTTTCCATATTCTGGACATGAATAAGATTATAAGGTGTATCACGAAGAACAAGGATGAGTTTTCGTCTTTCTTTCAATACTACATCTGCTGCGCGGGTAATAAGATCATTGGAGATGCCAGATGCGATTCTGCCAAGTGTGCCCATTGAACAGGGAATGATGATCATTGTATCATATTGACCAGAACCCGATGCAAATGGCGCCATAAAATCAGTAGTTGCATACAAAGTTGCAGAGATGTCCTTGTAATCTTCATCTCCGATCTCAGTTTTCCAAACCAATCTTGCATTATCAGTCATCACTACTGACAATTCATTCCATTGTCCTTTCAACTGGGCCATCTTTTTCAACAATAACTTCGCGTAAATAGCACCACTGGCTCCTGTAATTGCAACTACAACTTTTTTCATACTCATAATTATCGGTAAAATTCTTCAGTTTGTCGATGAAAATTATTTATGCAAACGTTTCCGTAGAGGGATAAAAAAATCCTCGGGAAAAACCAGTTTCCAATAAATTAGTGTTCAGACATTGAGGCGGATCAATAAAATTGTCTATATGACATTTTTTATTCAAAAAAGTACAAAAAAAGTTTTTCTATTAAATCTTTATTACGATATTGGTGCTGAATTTTCATAGGATAAGGTTTAATGGTTAATGGTTTTTGATTAGGGCCCTCCCGATTATCTCGGGAGGTTCTTTTTTTAGTGAATGTCCCATCTTTGAAGAAAGCTATTAGCTGTTAGCCATTCGCTATTAGCTTCGGATTCTTTCAAGTAAATAGTCTACATCTTATCTTCTGATTACTTCACACCTGCCGTTAATATATGTAAATGCTATAGTCTTTTCAAATTAAGTAAGGGCGAACCTAATGGCTAAAAGCTAATAGTTTTCCTCTTAAAATGCTTTCGGTTGCTTCACCGCCTGTTTCTCCGTATTCTCATTACCTAAATTCTCCAGGATCCAGTTCGTCATTCTTGTCCATAAATGCAGGGTCGTATTATCAAGGCTACCTGATATGCTGTGCGTTTTATCAGGATAATAGGCGCTTTCAAAATCGATATTGCTTTTAACGAGCGCTTTGATCATTTGTACGCTGTTCTGAAAATGAACATTGTCATCACCGGTACCATGAATGATCAGGTATTTCCCTTTGATCTTATCAGTAAAGTTAATCGGTGAATTCTTGTCATACCCGTCGGGATTCTCCTGAGGTGTGCGCATATAGCGTTCCGTGTAAATATTATCATAGTATCTCCACGAAGTAACAGGCGCTACTGCTACGGCTGCTGAGAAAACATCGGCACCTTTTGTAATAGCCAATGAACTCATGAATCCACCATAGCTCCATCCCCAATGCCCTATATTATTCTTATCAACGAACGGCATATTGCCAATGTACTTCGCTGCATCGATCTGATCTTCGATTTCAAATTTGCCCAGTTGTAAATATGTTTTCTTTTTAAACTCTTCACCACGGAAACCAGTACCGGTATTATCAACGCTTACAACGATAAATCCTTTTTCAGCGAGCATCTGGTGCCAGAAACTGACAGCGCCGAATTTATTGGAAACCTGTTGTGATCCGGGACCGCCATAGTTGCAAAACAATACCGGGTATTTTTTAGAAGGATCGAAATTAGCTGGCTTCAGCATCCATCCATTCAAGGTATCACCTTTGCTGTTTGGTATACGGATGAATGCTGCTTTGCCTGTGACATATTCTTCCATTTTCGATTTCAATTTATTATTCTCTGTTACCGTCTTTACCAGTTTAGGTGTTACTTCTTTCTTTTTATTTACTGCAATATCATTCAGCGTTACTACCTGTGGTGTATTGAGGTCAGAACGGTAATCATAGTATTGGGTAAAATTATCATTCATCTTCATCACGTGCCATCCTTCACCTTGTGTCAGTGCAGTCACTTTCTTGCCAGCGAAATCAGTTACAAACAGGTTGCGATCCATTGGACGCGGATAAGCCATGGTATAATAGATGCGTTTGTTCACTTCATCCACTCCATTTACTTCCGTGACCTCATAATTGCCTTTGGTGATCTGTGTTTTTGTTTTACCATCCAGGCTATAGAGATAAAGATGACGGAAGCCATTCATTTCACTGGCGAAAACAAAATTCTTTCCGTCTTTCAGGAACCACCAGTCATCATCAACATCTATATAGTACTTGTTCTTTTCTTCATACAAAAGATTACTGGCACCGGTTTGTGCAGCGGTAGACAATAACTTCAGATTATCCTGGTGACGATTCATCCAATAGACGATCAGTTGATCATCGTTCTGCGTCCATTTGATACGGGGAATATAAATATCACCTTCTTCATATTGTGCCTTTACATCTTTGCCACTTCCCAGGTCATAGATATGAATCTCCACTTTTGAATTCTCTTCACCTGCTTTTGGATATTTATAGGTGTATTCCTTGTTGTACGTGTCATTGTAAAAAGTGATATCATATTCTTTCACTTTGCTTTCATCAAAACGATAATAAGCAATATGATCACCCTTCGGGCTCCATTCGTAAGCGCGGGTGAAACTAAATTCTTCCTCATATACCCAATCACAATTGCCATTAATGATATTGTTCCATTTGCCATCTGTAGTAACTGGCTTTGTATTGTTACCCGCGATATTGTAGAGATAAAGATTGTTGTCCTTTACATAGGCGATGCTATTATTGTCCGGAGAGAAAGTAGCATGGATAAGCTTGGTGGTATCAAGCCTCATTGTCTTCTTATTCGCTATGTCATAGAGATACACATTGGCTTTTGAAGAACGGCGATAGATGTATTCACGACCGGTAAAGACGAGCATTTTCTTTCTGTCATTACTCAGCAGGTAATCCTTTGCGTCGATGACCTTTCCTTTTTCGTCTTTGATATCCTGTACATTTATGATGCTATCGATGATTTCTCCTTCAAACCCACTGATCATTTCACTGGCAAATGTTCTTTTCTTATAAATGTCTTCTAACGTAATTTGCTTTTTTTGTGCAATGGCAGCAACAGGGATAAATAACAGGAGGAAAAATAGCTTTCTCATGTGTTAGTGAGTTTAGAGGAATAAAAATACTGGAAAAGGGGCAATCAGGTCTGCCATACATGTAAAAAGCAGGCATTACTACCCATCGGCATTCCCAAAGCAGGAAATTATGGTTGGATAATAGTTGAAAAGTTGAAGAGTTGAATGTTGGCTGCCCTATAATTAAAAATCTTTTCAGATTTAG
>JBDTPD010000386.1:0-4811 GCA_039932855.1 Chitinophagaceae bacterium
GGTAAAAAGAATAGGCGCTGGTGGAAATGCCTATAGTATCGGTCGCGGTATTACTACTGATCCTTCTAATAATATTTATGTGATCGGTTATTACGATATCTCATGTGATCTTGATCCCGGCGCGAATGAATTCAATGTTACTTCACTCGCTGGCTCAGAAGATGTATTTCTTGTGAAGCTGGATAATGATGGCAATTTTATCTGGGGAAAAACAATGGGTGGAAATCTCGACGATCGTGGCGAAGCGGTAAAAACAGATATCGCCGGCAATGTATATACAACAGGAAATTTTTCTGCTGCTGCAGATTTCGATCCCGGTACTGCTACTTATAACTTAACATCAGGAAGTAAGAATGATATTTTCATTTCTAAATTGGATCCATCCGGAAATTTTGCCTGGGCAAAACAATTTCGTGGTTCTACCGGTACCAATGCCGGTCTTTCCTTAGCTACCGATCTTTCTTTGAATGTATATACAACAGGTACATTTGTTCATACGGTTGACTTTGATCCGTCAACCACTGATTATATTCTTTCTGCATCCGCAATACCCAGCGCTTTTATTCATAAAATGGGGTATTGTCGTAATAGCAGCACGAATATGATCACTACTACTTCCTGCGGTCCTTATACATTAAACAACCAGGTGTATAACACCAGCGGTACTTATATACAAACATTACAAAATGCAGCAGGTTGTGATAGCATCATTTCTTTACGTCTTACTGTGAATGGTTCTATAACTACTACTGCCGTCACTTCCTGCGAACCGTATACCTGGGAAGGGCAAACATTTACTACCAGCGGTCATCATTCAATAACGTTTCCATTAGCAAGTGGTTGTGATAGTGTATTGAATCTTGATCTTATGATCGCTTCTCCACCTGCTGATTTTTTAAAACCATTGGATAGTATTTGTCAGAATGAAAATCTGCGCATAGAACCTCTTCATATTTATTCTACTTATGAATGGTCAACCGGTTCAGATCAACCAACCATCACTGTCACTACTCCTGGTATCTATGATTTATCAGTAAAAGATGTGAATGGATGTACCGGCAATAGCAGCATTACTATTCTTCCACGCTCCTGCTATCCTGATATCATTTTCCCTACTGCCTTCACACCCAATGGCGATCAGCTGAATGATATCTTCAAAACGATCATCAATAAACAAGTTATTTCTTATCGCCTGGAAGTATTCAACCGCAATGGTCAATTAGTATTCCGCAGCACTGATCCTGAAAAAGGTTGGAACGGTACTATCAATGGCACTCCTGCATCAACCGCTGTCTTTGTTTGGCAATGTATGTATCAGTTGCCGGGACAGGAGAAGAAATTTCAGAAAGGGACTGTGGCGCTGATAAGGTAAGTGCATTTGTCTGAACTGAGATGGGTTTAATTATGAATTAAGAATTATGAGTTATGAATGTTGCGTAAATAGAAAATATATTCTAATTATTGCGCCGAAATCATAACTCATAGTTCTTAATTCATAATTAAATACAGTTCAGATAATAATCCTCATTCATCAAAAAGCTCTGAATAGTTTAGAAATAATTCTTCCCCAGCTTTAATATCTCTCGTCGTTTCAAAAAATTCCCCGCTATTAACCGAAGCGAGGTTGTATTGATCATCGGAATGATTCAGGTAACAAACGATATCCATTTTTTTGAATCCGCTTTTCTCGATATAATAAAATTCTTTATCGTAAACACAATAGTTTTCTATTAATCGCTGCGTATATGCAGGCAGTGCATTCACTTCATCATGCGTGAGCCTGATCCATTCTTCATGATGTTTGGTAAAAAGACTACGCGTTCCTTTTGGAATATCACGGATTGCAAATACACCCACGCCATGGGTCGTTGAAGCCTGTAACATGACATAAGTTTCTCCCAGGTCGGCTAATAATTCTTCTTTGGTCATCCTTGTTTTATTATTTGCTGCAATATAAGTGAAGGATATGAAATTTAGGTTTCACGCAAAGACGCTAAGACTCGCGAAGGCGCAAAGAGTCTTTGCAACTTTGCGCATTCCTTTGCGTCTTTGCGTGAAACCGAAATTTCAAAATCTATACTAGCTTCCCGTATTCACCGTCGTTGTAGTACTCGTATGTTCCGTACGGGTAATAAACTGTGTATTGTTGCCCTGGCGCGCGAGAGCCACTTCATTATAGCCCATTCCTTTCAATTCATTTGACCACATAATACTGCCGGTCAATGCATCGATAGAATAAATGCGGCCATGACAACCAACAAAGACCTGGTTGCCTTCGAGCAATACGCTGACATCCATGCCGCGTGAACCGCCCAGTAATCCATCACGAAGTTTGGTGCGCCATACTTCTTCACCTGTTTTAGGGTCGATCGCTGATACATAGCCATTGCAGCCGATAATAAGATTGTCTGTGGGCATGAGTAGATTTTTAAGAGATAAAGCTAATGAGAAATGAGGAACCCGCCTGCGGTAGGCAGGCCTGCCTGCCGCAGGCAGGTAAGAAAGTTGGGATAAAGTGTAAGCAGTAAACTGTCTCTTAACAGGAGTGAATTAAATGTAACGTAAAATTGCTATGATTATATTTTTCTTACATTTACGGCCACCACCTTAACCTGAGATGAAAAAATTAACTGCAACCACCATTCTTGCATTATGCATACATTTTCTGCATGCCCAAAACTTTACATGGGTAAAACAATTTGGAGCCGCAGGTGGCTTTGGCGCCGGTGCCACCCTTTCACTTGATGCAGAATCTAACGTGTATACTACCGGTCAATTTATGGGTACCGTTGACTTTGATCCTAACACCCCTACTTATAATTTATCTACTGCTACGAGTTCCACCTATATTTCTAAACTGGATGCTAATGGGAATTTTATCTGGGCAAAATCATTTGTCGGCACCGATTTCGTTTCTGCCGTTTCAACGAAAATCGATGCTTCAGGCAATATTTATATCACCGGCGATTTTGATCGACAAGTAGATTTTGATCCGGGTCCCGCTGTGTTCACACTTTCTGCGATAGGCGATGATGCGTTTGTGGTGAAACTCGATAATAATGGAAACTTTATTTGGGCAAAACAATTTAGCGGAGGCGTAATTACAACAAATTTGGGTGGCAATGGAATTGCTATCGATAACGCCGGTAACATAATAATCAGTGGGGTATTTAATGGCACTACTGATTTCGATCCGGGTTCTGCCGTTTTTAATATGACGCCCTCTACACTGGTTGATGTGTTTGTAATAAAACTGGATGCCAATGGAAATTTTGCCTGGGGTAAACAAATAACAGGAACAGGTGATAGTGAAGGTGGATACGTTCAACTGGATCAGGCCGGTAATATTTATACCACCGGAAGCTTTACCGGTACAGAAGATTTTGATCCTGGCACTGCTGCATTCAATCTTACTTCTCCTGCATCCAGAAATATATTTGTATGGAAATTAAATGCAGCAGGCAATTTTGTTTGGGCAAAACAAGTATCAGGAAACGCAGATAATTATGGAAGCGATATTCTTATCGATCCTTCTGGCAACTTATATGTTACCGGAATTCTCGCCGGCACCAGCGACTTTGATACAGGTCCGGGGTTACAAAACGTAACTGCATTAGGTACCACTGATGCTTATTTATTGAAACTTGACGCAGCTGGAAATTTTGTATGGGTGAAACAAATGGGGGGAACGCTTCCTGCAAGCGGTAGAAAATTATCTATCGATCCTGCAGGAAATATTTACCTGGCTGGCGAACTACAAGGTACTATCGATGCTGATCCTGGTCCGGCAACAGTCACACTAACCTGTGCGGGTCAGTTTGATCTTTTTATTTCAAAATTTACTCCTGCCGGCAATCTTACGTGGGCTAAGCGATTAGGCGGTCCGGGAAAAGACCGTGCATTTGATTTGAAAGCCGATGCATATGAATATGTTTATTCGACAGGAGGATTTAGCCAGACTGTCGACTTCGATCCTAATGCCGGTGTATATGATCTTACTACAGTAAGCGGTGGCGCATTTGTTCATAAGATGGGTCCCTGTTTCTTTAGTGGTAGTACCATTGATAAGACGGCCTGCAATAGTTACACGTTAAATACTCAAACATATACCAGCAACGGTATCTATTCACAGGTATTTACGAATATAATAGGTTGCGATAGTATTGTGACCTTACACCTGACTATCAACAGTGGCAGCGTTTCAAATAATACCGCCAGCAGCTGCGGATCGTATACCTGGGAAGGTCAGACACTTACTACCAGCGGACATTATACCGTCACGTATCTGAATGCTACCGGCTGTGACAGTATATTGAATCTCGATCTTACAGTTGGTAACATAACCAAAACGATCAGCAAAACAATTTGCCAGGGAGAAAATTATCTTGGCTATAGTACAACAGGAACTTATACCGATGTATTCAGTACAATGAATGGTTGTGATAGTACGAGGACACTCAACCTGACTGTATCTCCCACTCCTGCTGATTTTTTAAAAGCAACAGATAGTATTTGTGAAAATCAGCAACTGACTATTCATTCATTAATTGCTTATTCTACTTATGAATGGTCCACCGGGTCAGCAGACAGAGATATCATTGTGAATGCACCGGGGCAATATAGATTGGAAGTAAAAGATAACAACGGATGTATCGGAAAAGATACCATCAATATTTATCCGAAGGAATGTTTTTCAAACGTAGCTATACCAACTGCTTTTTCTCCCAATGGCGATCAGTTGAATGATATTTTTAAGGTCACCGTGTATCAACCATTACTTGTATTCAGGTTAGAAGTCTTTAACCGGTATG
>JBDTPD010000387.1:0-4810 GCA_039932855.1 Chitinophagaceae bacterium
TTCGCCGCGAGAAACCTAAATAATAACCTTCTCCATTTTATTTAACCATACTTGTTCTACCGTTGCTCCAAGCCCAATTGTCTCTGGTACTTTCACCACCCCATTCTTTTCATAAACGATTCCCCCCGTAACAGGATCTTCTTTAAACATCAACGCCGTATCAAAATCAAAGTGATTGATCAATGGACTGCATAAGGCAAAATGTGCAAAGGCGGTCATGGCCAGTCGACATTCAAGAAATGCTCCTACCTGTAAATGAAGATTTTTGGTTTTGGCAAGTTCAACAATCTTTAATGCTTTAAAAATGCCTCCTGATTTTCCCAATTTTATATTGAAGTAATCGCAGGCATCGATATTCAATAATCGTTCGGCATCATGTTCATCACCGCAACTTTCATCAGCCATGATCGGAATAGGACTTTCTTTTTTTACACGGGGAAGATTCATAAAATCCCATCTTGCTATTGGCTCTTCGCAATGTTGAATATCGAAAGCAGCTAATGCTTTTAATGTTTCAATGGCCTCGTTAACGGTCCATCCCTGGTTGGCATCGATTCGTAAAGGAATATCTTTTCCAACTGCTTCGCGGATAGCTTTCATTCGCAGCACATCTTTTTTCCCATTCTGTCCAAGTTTTACTTTAATGGCAGGATAGCCCTGGTTTTTAATATGCACGGCGTCAGCGGCCATTTTATCTATTTCTCCAATACTAACGGTATAATCAGTGATGATCGTCTTATTATTTTCTCCGCCTAAAAATTTATACAATGGCACATCTGCATTTTGCGAAGCAATATCATAAAGCGCCATATCAAAAGCGCTCTTAATGCTGCTATTGCCATAGATGATCTTATCCATCTCTGCAATACGCACTTCAATATCCAATGCATTTTTCCCTTTAAATATGTTGGCAAAATATTGACCAACGATAAAACAAGTATCCTGGCTTTCTCCATTGATAGGTAGGAAAGGACTACATTCTCCAAAACCAACAAAACCTTCTTCGGTGATTACTTTTACCAATACATTTTTTGCATCATCATCGTGACTCAATGAAGTAATGAATGGTTCTTTTAAAGGAACAGAAAGTTTGTATAATTCTATTTGCCGGATGCGCAATTCACCGTACATGAAAAAGATTTAAAAGAATGATTATTGAAAAAGAATCCGAAGCCCCAAATTTACGGAAGCTGTGAAAGGAGCATTATTATTTATAAAAAGATGATCGCTGGGATAGTCTGTTGTGGGAATAAGCGTTTTTCCTTCTACATATAAAAATACATCGCCACCTAATGGCATTTCATAACCTAAACCGAGATCAAAGGTGAGGCGTTTGAAGTTTGCTTTGCCGGGAAATACAGGAAGGGTATAGTCTAAAGAATCTACACCCGGTGATTGTATGTTCACTACCTGTGCGAACATCAATCCAAATCCGGCGTAGCCATACAGGTTCCATTTACTTTCCGCATTGCTTGATCCTTTGAGATAATGTTTCCATCCAACAGAAATGTGCTGAAACTTTAAAGTAGAGCGGTTATTATATGTGATCTCCTGCGGAAGAGTCAATGCTGATTTTGCGGTAGCGGTGATATCATTGTTAAATTTTCCATTGGTGCAGTATGCCAGCCATACGTACACGCCTTCTTTTGGGGTGATATGAAAATGCCCGGCAATAGTTTGACCGACCGCAAGGAATTGCTGTTGCTTTTTAAAACTTCGTAAAACGGTAAAATCAGTGGCCAGGCTGAATGTGGTCTGTGAAAAGCCGGTAACACCGATCAACAAAAGAAGAAGTGTAAAGTATATATTCCGTGTATATTGCAAATCTGTTATTTAATGAACGAAATTATTTGATTTTGACAATACCCTGCATGTTTGATTGAGGTATTAATCCTATAAATCTTGAATCTTCTGCACCGTTGCGGTTATCACCTAATACAAAATATAGCTTTTCTTTCAGCGTATTATTTCCTACGTGAACACCAGGAATATTCTTATACAATTTATAATTGTATTCTGTCACGACGAAAGTTTCTCCAGGCGATGGTATTTTCAATGGGCCGTAATTGGTAGTACTCCATTGGTCCCCCATTGAATTTTTGGCATACATCGTATCGTCTTCACGCATAGGTTCCTGGTATTTACGTATACTCCAGATGAAAGATGTTTGATTACGAAAATCAGCTACCTGCTTTGCTGTAATAGCAGCATAGTATAAAATAGTATCCCCGACCTTGTTCACAACTACGTCAGTATTATCATCAGTTTGCCGGTCCTCCAATTCAGGAATATTTTGCCTTGCTTTTATTTCGTACATCAGCAAACCTTTTTCAGGTAAAGGAACCGGCTTATCGTTTATAAAAAGATCGCCGTCTTTTATTTCAATAATATCACCTGAGCTGGCTACCAGCCGGTATACTCTTTGTTCCCAATGTTGTTCAAATTTATGGGGCTCATTTTCCGAAGGATGTTGATAATCGTTACCATAATAATTAAAGACAACAATATCATTATTCTTAAACTCATTGGCAGAGGTGACCAGGAAATGTTTACCAATTGGAATAGTATTTTTCATGCTGCCTGAACTTGCCTTATACAATCTTTGCTTGCAGGAAGAAAGACTATAGCAGCAAACCAGTAAAAGAAAGCAGCGTATCATTTTCATAAAAAAAGGCGCCAGGTACAACCTAACGCCTTCTAAAATACAGCTAATATTTTTATTTCATCAACTTCAGTTCATTGATGATGTTGGTAGCACCACCGAGTTTGTCAATACACCAGAGTACATAGCGTATATCTACACAGATGGTCCTGTTAAGATCTTTGTCGAAAGCCATTTTGTGACTTAATGCTTCATAGTTACCATCGAAGGCCAGGCCGATCAATTCACCCTTGGCATTGATGACAGGTGAACCGGAGTTACCACCCGTGATATCATTGGTCGTGATAAAATCGATCACGAGGTCCTTACGAACCGGATCCATATATTGGCCGAAATCTTTTTTCTTGAGTAACTCGATCTGTTTTGCTGGCAGATCAAATTCATAATCGCCGGCAATATATTTCTCCAGGATACCTTTTGATGTTGTTACATAATCTGCGAAGATGGCGTCATGCGGGCGATAAGATTTTACAGCACCATAGCTTACACGCATCGTGAATGTAGCATCAGGATACATCATCTTTGCCTTGGCAGGATTCATTTCCATAATACCTTTCAGATACAAGCGACCAAGATCCAGATTCTTAGCATTGAATTGCTGGTAGTAAGGAGAATACTTGGTGATGTAGTTATTATAGAATGTGCTGGCATAATAATAAGCCGGATCTGCCTGTAACACATTTGCATCAGGAGTAGTGATGAATGCTTTCCATTTAGCATCATCAAAAATGAAACTCTTGCTGAATACTTCAGTAGCTAATTTCTTATAGGTAGCTTCATCATCGAGCGGTCCGTATTGATTTTTGATGTTGCCATACAAACCAACTGGTTGCTGATCTTTTGGAACATCTTCATAAAACATTTTCAATACTGCTGCAACGATGTTCCTATCAGATTCTTTATTTTCTTCTTTTAAAAATTCCGTTCTCATTTCATCAGCAGCAGCTAATGCTTTTTTAGCATCAGCCTGGGTAGAACCTGTTTTTACCAATGCATTTTCTACAGATGAAAGACTGGCAGCGAATGAGAACAGCGGAGAACCGAAAATACCTTCATTGAGATACATACGATGCTTAGCATACTTTTTCCATGCATCATACGCATCACTCCATTCAGCAAAGATGCCCTGGTACTCAGGTTTGCCGTCCGCCCATTTAATAAATGTTTCTTCGGCTTTCTTTTTCTGACCGTAGACGTCGTACTTCAATAACTGTTTTGTTTCGCCATCAAAGAATTTCCAGTAGTTAGCGATAGAAGCATAAGAAGAACCAAGCTGCAATTTGATAGCAGGATCTTTCTTCATTTGCTCAAACATATATTTCAATCTTACCTCACGCAGTTTTACCAAAGTAGGATTATTGATCTCTGTGGAAAGTGCAACACCGTAAGATGTTTCATAACGGTTAGTACCGCCCGGGTAGCCCCAGATCATAGAGAAATCATTATCCTTTACACCTTTGAGGGATATAGGCAGGAACCATTTTGGTTTTAATGTTTTATTATCTGCTGCATATTTTGCTGGCTTACCATCTGTGTTAGTGTACACGCGGAAGATAGAATAGTCGCCGGTATGACGTGGCCATTCCCAATTGTCAGTATCACCACCAAATTTTCCAACGCTTTCCGGAGGAGCGCCAACGAGACGAATATCTGTATAGCGTTGATAAACGAATGCGAGAAATTGGTTGCCTTTGAATAAAGAGCTGACCCTTGTCTCGATGTTTTGCGTACCATCACTCATTCTTGCATTGATAGCCGCCAAAACTTTTGATTGTTTTTGCAAACGTTCGGCGCCACTCAATCCTTTTAATGAATCGAGTACTTCTTTTGTTACATCATCGATGCGTAAGAGAAACTGAATAGATAAAGAGGTGGGGATTTCTTCATTCCTGCTTTTTGCATAAAAACCATCACGCAGGTAGTTGTGATCGACGGTGCTTGCATTTGCAATGGCATCATAACCGCAGTGGTGATTGGTGAATATGAGTCCTTCTGAACTAACGATCTCGCCGGTACAACCACCGCCGAAAATGATGATGGCATCTTTAAGAGATGCTTTGTTGATGCTGTAGAGTTGATCTTTGGTAAGTTTCAATCCTTTTTTTACCATGTCGTTGTAAACTTGTTCGCCAAGTAATAAAGGAAGCC
>JBDTPD010000388.1:0-4809 GCA_039932855.1 Chitinophagaceae bacterium
CTCTATAGATTTGAGTTTATCACTTTCTATGTTTCCTGCCTGCCTGCTTAATTTCTTTTTTACCAAAGCGGCAACAACACCCCCCACAAGGATGGGGACGCTCAATTCAAAAGGCAAATAAACGCCAATAGCAAAACTTAATGCCTTGATGTTACAAAGCTCCATTACAACAGCAATGCAAACACCCACGAGCACAAATTGCCAATCCAGGTCACGCCGGAGAATTCCTTTGATGAGTGTGGCCATCAATGTTCCTTGCGGAGCAGAATACTCATCTGTTCCGATAGCATGCTTAAATCCTTGCGCAGCCATTTCCGCAGTAGGGTGATCCAATATTTTAATAGTAGCGCCAACAGCCAGTGATGAAACAATAACACCGACAAATAATGCTATCTGCTGATACTTGGGTGTGGCACCAATAAGATAACCAGTTTTCAAATCCTGTGAAGTAGCCCCAGCATTTGACGCAGCGATACAAATCATACCGCCTACTACCAATGCCATTGGTTCATAAATATGTCCTGTCCAGTTTACAGCTAAGAATATTAAACAGGTTCCCATCAATGTGGCGATAGTCATACCGCTTACAGGACTGTTCGATGATCCGATAAGACCTACGATACGGGAAGCTACTGTGACAAAGAAAGCGCCAAATACAATTACCAACAGTCCGAGTAATAATTTACTGCCGATATTAGTACCAGGTATTAAGGTGTTTGGTAACAAAGCAATTATTAATAGTAATGCAACACTGCCGATACCAACGATTTTAATAGAAAGATCTCTTTCTGTTCTAGGCACCTCTGTTTTTATAGCACCGGTACTGTCTTTTTTAAATGAACCTAAACTTTCTTTAAAAGAAGAAACGATCGTTGGAATTGTTTTGATCAATGTAATGAAACCACCAGCTGCAACAGCACCAGCGCCGATCGTTCTGATATAAGCGCGATAGATAGCCGTGGACCAGTCGGCAAAAGTTTGTGTTGCCGGGTTCCAGCCACCAGGGCCACCAGCTGTTTTCAGGTCATGCAGGTATTCGAATTTCACTAATTGAGATGCAACGACGGCACCATGATCATTTAATAACGTAGCAAGAAGCGGAATTAATACAAACCAGCTAAGCACACCACCCGCTACAAGTACACCACAAATTTTTGGACCAATGATATAACCAACACCCATATATTCAGGTGTGATCTCTCCACTGAGCTTTGCTGAAGGAAGATATTTATTAGCCTGAGCAGAAACAAACGCAGGCGTCTCTGCTATCACCCTGAATATTTTTTGAAGTAATGCATACGCAAATGCAAATCCCAAACCCTGGAACGCTGTCTTTGCAAAATCACCACCACGTTCACCAGCTTTTAATACCGATGCACAAGCGGTTCCTTCGGGATATGGGAGTGTCAAATGTTCTTTTACAATCAATGCGCGGCGAAGAGGGATCATCATCAGCGTACCAAGAATACCACCGATGATAGCAAGAATAAGAATGGTGATATAATTAAAATAACTACCACTGCTTGCATCACTTAAGAATAAAAACCCCGGCAGCGTAAATACCACACCTGCTGCTATACTTTCACCCGCTGATCCTGTTGTTTGAATAATGTTATTCTCAAGAATGGTAGTCTTTAAAAATTTTCTACCCAATGTAATAGCAATAACAGCGATGGGAATAGATGCGCTGACAGTCAGACCCGCCTTCAAAGCGAGATAAACAGTAGCAGCGCCAAAGATGATCCCGAAGATGGCTCCCGTTACAATTGATTTGACAGTAAACTCTGCCATCTTTGTTTCCGCAGGAACAAACGGCTTGAAGTCAGTTGGTTGTTCTGGCATAGCAAATGTGATTTTTTTGGTGAGTAAGATAAAGAAAGAAAGCCAGCTTTCGCGATGAAAGCTGGCTTTCTTTACCAGTTAATTCAGAATTTAGAGTTATGAATTATGAATGAAAAGGCACGAGGAAATTCATAATTCTGAATTCATAACTCATAATTATTAAAACGCTTTCTTCTGCACTGGCTTACCATCAGCATCCAACTCGATGATCTCGTAGCCAAACTTCTGCAGACCCGGAACAATCTTATCCTTATCTCCAACGATCAGAATATTCATATGATCCACATCGATCCATTTTTTTG
Source organism: Chitinophagaceae bacterium (assembly GCA_039932855.1). Taxonomy (GTDB): domain Bacteria; phylum Bacteroidota; class Bacteroidia; order Chitinophagales; family Chitinophagaceae; genus JAJKIP01. The sequence continues at coordinate 2,145 of JBDTPD010000388.1, forward strand.
CCAATGCATCAATATCTTCTTTGGTGATCTTTTTAAGAATATCATTTTGTTTTTCAGTGAAGTCAGCAGGCAAATCATAATCGAGTATACGACTAATGAACAGCGCTTTTTGAAAACCTGATTCATAACGCAAGGCATCAGTTTGTCCCAATGCGCTTTTTTCAAACGTTACTTCATCTGGTTTTACACCTGTCGTAGAAAAGTCTTTCATTTCTCTTATTAACTCACCCAGTGCGCTGTCAGTAGCAGGCGCTTTAATACCTGAGCTGAATGTATATTCACCCGCATATTTTGTTCCAACAAATGAACTACTCGCACCATAGGTCCAGCCTTTATCCTCACGAAGATTAAGATTGATACGACTGTTAAATCCGCCACCCAGATTGAAATTCGCGAGTTGAGCTTTATAATAATCACCAGTTGCATCATACTTCAGGTTGGTAAGATAACCAACACGAAATTCTGATTGCGCTGCATTTTTTACATCTACTATAAAGATTTTTGTTTTCTGTGGTGCTGCCGGTGAAGCAGGAACAGTTAACTCAATCTTCTTGTCAGGCAACTGGCTAAGGAATGCCAGCTTCGGCAGAATTTCATCCTGCTTGATATCACCAACTACTACCACACTTGCACCACGTGAGGTCATATAGCTATCATAGTAGCCCTGTACATCCTGTATGGTAAAGCTGCCAACTGTTTCTTCAGTACCGGCAGTATTCATACCAAGAATATTGTTAGCTCCATAATTAACGATGTTATAGACATTACTTGCAATAACAGCAGGCTGTGATTTCATTTGTTTGAAACTTTCCATGCGCTGACGCTTCAAACGACTAAATGCGTCATCAGTAAACTTCGGAGTTAGTATTCTTTCCTGTAATAAAGCCAGGGTAGCGTCAAGATTCTTTTTCAACGTAGAAACCTGGAACGTAATACCATCTATGCCACTAAATACGCTGATCGAACTTCCGAGCTTATTCAATTCTTTACTGAAATCTTCTGCGCTTCTTGTTTTTGTATCCTGGCTCATCATCGTTGCGAAGAAAGATGATAAACCTACTTTTCCTAAATTATTTGCTTGTGCAAGATGCCCGCCGGGAATTTTAACTGCAACAATCACCAATGGTAATTCAGTATTTTCTGTGCCAATTGCTTTTGTGCCACCAGCAAGATCTTTTTTCCAGAAGGCCGGAACTTTTATAACAGGACTTGCTCCCGCTACAGGAACTTTATTACGATCGAAGTTGTCTTTTGGTTTTGTATATACCAATCCATCATAACCGTAATGTGGTCTGTCATATTTAGTGGTATCAACAACATAGTTGTCTTTACCGGTAGTTTGTTTTTCCTGTCCTTTCGTTAATACACTCATTACCACGCAATGTCTGTTTTTCACATATTGATTATAAACACGCATAACATCTTCCCTGGTAACTGACTGGTACCTTGCCAACTCTCTTCCGATAATATTAGGATTACCAGCGAATGTTTGATTGGAGGCCAGCTGTGATACTTTACCGGCAACAGTCTGAAGTGAACTGATAGTTTGTGCTTCCTGTTGTCCTTTGAACTTGGCGATATCATCATCAGTCACGCCTCTTGCTTCAAAACTTTTCAGTGCTTCATCAATCAGGTAAAACATACTTGCGAGTGATTTGCCAGGATAAGGGACAACTGATATAGTAAATTCACCGCTTAATTCTGAATTTGATTGATTAGCCGATGCCTGTAGTGCCAATTGTTTTTTTACCAATTGTTGATACAACACAGAGTTATTACCCTGGCCAAGTATTTCTGCCAGGCAATCAAGAGCCGCCATATCATTATCAAAATTCGGAACAGTAGGATAGGTCTTTACCATCAATGGTAACCGTGCATAATTATCAGTATAAGAAACAAAACGGTGAGCATTCAATGTAGGAACCATCTTCGGCATGTTCTCTACTTTCGGACCAGTAGGAATAGGGCCGAAATATTTTTCTACCAGTGCTACTACTTGTTTAGTATCTACATCGCCACCGATTGTTAAGGTTGCATTGTTAGGTCCATACCAGCGAAGAAAGAAATTTTTCAGGTCATTTACATTCACACGGTTCAGATCTTCGATATACCCAATCGTCAACCAGGAATAAGGATGACCATATGGATAAAGACTTTTTGAAGTAAACTCTGAAGAAAGACCATAAGGAACATTGTCTACACGTTGGCCTCTTTCATTCTTTACAGTCTCACGTTGTATTTCAAATTTTTGTTGTGTTACGGCATCCAGTAAGAAACCCATACGATCTGCTTCCAGCCATAATGTTTTTTCGAGTTGGTTAGAAGGAACAGTTTCAAAATAATTGGTGCGGTCACGATTAGTACTACCATTCAGTGTACCACCAGCTTCAGTAACGATCTTGAAGTGTTGCTCATCAGCTACGTGATCGCTACCCTGGAACATCATGTGTTCGAAGAAGTGTGCGAAACCTGATTTACCGATCTCTTCACGGGCAGAACCTACGTGATAGGTAACATCGGTATGTACAACAGGATCACTATGGTCCTCAGTAACGATGAGGGTTAATCCATTTGGTAAAACATATTTTTCGTACGGGATGACGAGTTCATCGCCTTGTTTGACAACTTTCTCTACCAGCTTTGCCTGGGAGTGAACGGTCATGGT
>JBDTPD010000389.1:0-4799 GCA_039932855.1 Chitinophagaceae bacterium
CATTATCGAAAAGTTTTACCAGCACCGCTATTGGTTTATTAGTAACCGAAGGAAAGATCACAGTGAATGATCCTGTTACTTCATTTTTCAAAGATGAATTACCAGCTACTGTCAGCGATAACCTCGCTAACATGAAGATCAAACATTTGTTGACCATGAATACCGGCCATGGTGATGATACGATTCCTAAAATGAGAGATGGATCAGCTACCTGGACAAAAACATTTCTTGCACAGCCTGTCAACTTTGAACCCGGCACACATTTTCTATACAACACAGGCGCTACATATATGCTTGGTGCGATTGTTTATAAAATAACAGGCAAAAAACTGGAAGAATATCTGGCGCCGCGCTTATTCGAACCATTAGGTATAAAAAATTATGATTGGGAAACATCACCGCAAGGATTAAATACTGCTGGTTATGGTCTGCGTATCAAAACAGAAGACATAGCCCGCTTTGGTCAACTCTATTTACAGAAAGGAAAATGGGATAATCAACAAATTCTTCCTGAGGCCTGGGTAGATGAAGCCACCCGCTATGAAACCAGTTCACAGGCTGGTACCGGTGATTGGTCACAGGGATATGGTTATCAATTCTGGCGCTGCAAACCCGGCTTTTACAGAGGTGATGGCGCCTTTGGACAATTCTGTATCGTGATGCCTCAGTATGATGCGGTAATGGCTGTCAATAGCGAAAGCTGGGATATGCAAAAATCAATGACGACTATCTGGGATAATCTATTGCCCGGTATGGAAGCAACAGCATTGGCAGAAAATGCTGCTGAACACACTGCATTGAAAAGGGATCTGCAAAATCTGGCGCTTGCTGTACCAAAAGGAAGTATCAGCATTCCATCTTCTTCATCAACATACGACGGAAAAAAATTCAAGCTTGATGCGAATGACTATAACGCTGAGATGATGAAGTTTAAATTTTCAGAAAAAGCCTGCACCCTTGCTGTCAAAACAAGCAAAGGCGACATTGCTATTAATTGTGGTTGGGAAAAATGGTTGTTGAATACTGATACTACGACATACCCTTTCCCTTCTCTACACCGTATCGATGTCCCTTCCAAAATTGCAGGTACTGCTACCTGGATCGACGATCATACTTTACAGATAAACCTCCGGTTTGTAGAATGTATTCACGGTGACAAGATCACCTGCACTTTCAATGGCGATAAGCTGTCAGTTTCTTTCCTGAACAGCACGGCGGAGAATACGAAGAATAATCCTGAGACTAGAAAACCTGTTAGTGGAAGCTTGTGATAGAATTAGAAATAAGAAACAGAGAAATAAGGAATAAGAAAGTAAAGACTGAAAGTCAGTAACTTTTAATATTTTATATTTCCTTCCTCATTCCTTATTTCTCTGTTTCTTATTTCTTATTTTTATCCCAATGCTCAAACGCATAACCATAGCCATCTTCCTCAGTCTGCTCTTTACAGCCGGTCATTCCCAATGTACCAGTACCGACGCATTTATTGAGAAAGAGTTCGTGATCGTTCTTTCTACACCGAAGTATGAAGCTGCGTTGACAATGGCGAAATCTGCTTCTGCCAGATTGCAATACAAACTCGATCTGCGTGGGTTAAAAAAAGATTCTGCTTCGGGTCTTACCTGGAATAAAAAAGAATGCGAAGATGAATGGGGTGCTTATCCCTGCTATATCGCCCGTGGCCGCTACGACGATGGCAATTATGTAAGTATTGAATACTCCGATGCCTTTTCCGGTTTTCGTGAAGGGTATTACATCGTCATCGTTTCCAGCTGGTGCAAAGGTGGTACCCAAACAAAAACATCGCTGGCCAAAGCAAAGAAATTCTATAAAGATGCTTATGCCAAACTAACCAAGGTTTATCTTGGTTGTATGCATTAACCTTCCTGCCGGATTACTTACCTTCCATAAAATTTGCTGTCATCATGAAAAATTACATTTCCGCTTTTTTATTGCTTTTCCTTTTCTCCTGTCATAGCAGTAAAAAAATGACAACCCGCCAATGGAACCTTAATAAAACAATTGGCGATAGCTGGAATACACCTAATCCAATTGTCAGCACGTATGGCAGAACACTTGTTGACAATAACAATGATCTCATCCTGATCGGTTCAGCATCATATGCAGAATTTACTTTTACCAGTGACTCCTGTATTGTTTATTTAAAAAATATTGCTTACCCCGGCGATTATAATTATGTTGTTATCGAGTTAGATAACACTTACATGGGGCGTTTGAAAGTAGACGGCACCGAACCCAAACCGTATACAATAAAATCATCGGCCTTTAATTCTTCTCATCTTCTTCGCATATTCAAAGCAACAGAATCACATAATGGACAAGTAGCCATCACCAGTGTAAAAGCTACTGGTCTGAAAGCAGTTGATCATCCTTTAAAGAAAAAAATTGAATTCATTGGCAACTCTATCACCTGCGGTATGGCCAGTGATACAAAAGATATTCCCTGCGGCACAGGTAAGTGGTATGATCAGCATAACGCATACCTCGCATACGGACCAAGAATCGCCCGCGCACTCAATGTTGATTTTATGCTGAGCTCCGTTTCAGGAATTGGTATCTATCGCAACTGGAACTCGACTGCTCCAACAATGCCACAGGTTTATGAATCTGCTTACCTCGATATTGATAGTACGCAACGTTGGGATTTCAGTAAGTATACACCTGATGTGGTAAGCATTTGTTTAGGTACCAATGATTTTTCCGATGGCGATGGAAAGACAGCCCGGCTGCCTTTTGATTCTGCTTCTTTTATCAGTCACTATATTGATTTCGTTGGAATGATTTATAAACATTACCCATCCACACAAGTGGCCCTGTTGACAAGCCCCATGATTTCGGGTGCTAAAGGAGATTTGCTGTTTGCCTGCCTGCAGACGGTGAAAGGCAGATGTCATGATCTGTATCCCGGCAAGGCTGGTATCGAGATCCTTCGTTTACAACCGATGGTCCCAAAAGGCTGCGGTTATCATCCGGATATAGCCGATCATGAGGTTTTGGCAAAAGAAATGACTCCATTTTTCCAGAAACTATTGGGAAAATAAGGCGAAGAACAAGCCACCCTTGATTTAAATCATCGTTCCTGATTTAACACTCCTTACATACTTTTGTAGCCACATAATCGTTTGTAACAGAGGATTTTCCAAATAAAACTACAATTGTTTGAGGGTAAGCTGTAATTTTACGGCATTCACGAATGCCAATTTTCCCTGAACAGTTATAATTATTTAATGCCGTTGTCGTTCCTGATACGAACGAAGGCAAAAAATTGAGTTACAACGAATGAAGGCCCTGACCACTCTTACGGATCCAATATATGTTCCCAAGGAAAAATTTAGCCGGTACGAAAGATTCTGGTTAAAATATATCAACGATAAAAGGGACATCCCGTTTATTCACCTGTTGACAGCCATTCACATCCTGGTGATCCCTATCGCGATTTTATTATACACGCCGTTATTGCATGGCGGTTACTGGTGGTTGTTATATGCCCCTTACTTCTATTTTTCACAATTATATTTCAAAGGACGTTTTGGTCTGATGCTGCATTGTATCAGTCACCGTAAACTTTTCAAGAAATCACATACCTGGTTATACAATTGGGTCATCTGGGGCGTATGTCCATTCTTTGGTCATACACCAGAAACATATTTTGTGCATCACATGGCTATGCATCACGTGGAGAATAATATGCCTGATGATGCAAGTAGCACACTGGCCTATCGTCGTGATAGCCTTTGGGATTTTTTAAAATATGTGAGTCGCTTCCTGTTCCTTGGCTTCCGCGATACGTTCATGTATTTATTTAGCCGGAAAAGAAAGAAATTATACATGCGTCTTTCTTATGGTGAATTATCTTTTTATGCATTCTGCGTAGGAATGTGTTTTGTAAATCTTCACGCTACTCTTTGGATATTCATTATTCCATTTGCCTTTGCACGGATCGTGATGATGCTCGGAAACTGGACGCAACATTCTTTTATTGATTGCAATGATCCGGAAGATAATTTTACCAGCGCTATCAATTGTATCAATACAAAGTATAACCATACCTGCTGGAATGATGGTTATCATACAGTGCACCATTTGAGACCAGGCATGCACTATACAGATATCCCTGCTGAGTTCCTGAAATTAAAAGATACGTTCGCACAGAAGAAATCATTTGTATTCGACGGCATTCACTATCTCCATATTTTTATTTACCTGATGACAAAACGCTACGATAAACTGGCGGCTAATCTTGTCAATATCAATGGCGCCTTTGAGAATGAAGAAGAAGCTATTGCGTTGATGAAAGAAAGAGCAAAGAAAGTTGTGTTCAGTGACACTGAACCACAGGTAAAACTGATGATCGATCGCCGGAAGATGGCGGAAACCCCAATTAACTAAATACGAAATCAGAATTACGAAGTACGATACTCTCTGATTACAGGGGTCGCACTTCATACTTCTAACTTCGTACTTATTCCTCTACCTTTATTCCATTCTTAAATGTAATAAATAAATCATTAAGAGCGACCATCATTTCAGGAAGATAGCTTAACGGTGTTTCAAAAGAATTAGAATCTTCTGCAAAGTTTATTGTTTTAGCTGCATTTTCCCCTACCGCTTCTAAAGCAATAACATAATTACCTGCTTTATTAGGCTCATACGCACCGTAAATTTTATAGTTACCTTTTCTTAATGGTAATTCGCTGTTTGCAAAGGAATTTACTTTATAAATAATACTTATTGGAGTTACACCGTCATTGCTTACCCTGCAAATAACGCCACGATTG
>JBDTPD010000390.1:0-4797 GCA_039932855.1 Chitinophagaceae bacterium
AATTTTCTATTCCTATTTGCGATAACTCACCGGAAGTAATGATCTTTTGTACAGCAACGCCGGCAGCACCTGTATATGCTGCATCATATGAATCATTCAACGGAACATCAACGGTAATTTTATTTTTTTCTATTTTACTGATTACACGTTCGGTGGTTATATCACCCGTAACCCATGTTTGCTTTTTCCCATCACGTACCAATTGATCCATACCCATGAATTTGATCCATTCATCAGTAATGTGTCTGGTGATCCTGATTGCATCTCCCACTGCAAAGCCGGTAGCATTTGTAAGCGTAAAAGAATTTGTGCCGGAAGGAACATATTTATCGGCAATAGTAGTTGCATCTCCTACCGTCTTTGAAGATACAGCGCCTTTCACGGTCACGCAGGCATGAGGTTTCCCGGTCATATTGAATATGGTTCCATTTTCTCCTGAACCACTTCCTCTCAGGACAACTCCACTGGCATTTATAGTTAATGTTTTTTCACAATCATATTTACCGGGTTTCAATAAAACAGCACCACGGAACCCGTTGACCATTTCCATTTGTGAAACTTTATCGATAGCCTGTTGAATTGCATCTGAGTTGTCACCTGCTATTGGATCCAATGTAACCTTTACAGGCACAGAAGGTATACTAACGCCTCCGCCCATATAGCCAGCATACGAGAAGTCCATGATCTTATCACCCTGCTCCAGTATTTTATAAACTAATTTGCCTTTGGCATCGGGATATACCCATTGACTTTTTGCAGGAGTTTGAGCATGCGAAATACCGATGCTTATTAAAACAATAATGAGACTGTATGATATTTTTTTCATGACGAGAGGATTTATGAATTGGATGTCTGAACCACGATTTGGGGGGATTTTGAGGATTAATAGGATTGAAAGGAAATACAAGAACACGGATGACACGGATCTACAAGGATTTTTTATTAAAAAATAAAATCTGTGCACATCCCTTTTATCCGTGTCATCCGTGTTCTTGTATTTCCTATTAATCCCAAAAATCCCATAAATCGTGGTTCAGACATCTTATTTAAACGCCGTTACTTTCTTAATATTCGTTTTATTCTTCGTTACCCGAATAGTTTTATTACTGGAGCTTTCCACTCTTACAAAAGCTTCCGCATCACCCTTTACTTCATTATTATTTATATCCGCTCCATCAACATTTTCCAGGCGGATAATTGATTGGGCACCGGTAGTGGCAGGAATATGACAGTTTGAAATCTCAATATCTTTTCCATCCTCGCAGATAAAGACCGGACGGAGGTCATTGTTCTTTATGCGAATGGTAACGTTCTTTAATTTCAATCCTTTAACATGTCTTGCCCAAATACCATAAGCAGGTAATAAAGGACCGAATGTTTTTACTTCCGGATATTGATCGATGGCTTCAGGTACGGCTTGTCTTGCATTTTCAGCTGTTCCGGTACCCAACAGATCAATTTCAATATTCTCCAATGTAAGACCAGTAATATAATGACCTGGCACACCAGTGATCAAAATACCGGAAGCTGGTTTTAATTGGGCCGAATCGGCAGCTTTGGCTTTTACATTCTTAACAACTACGTTTTCAAATACACCAGTAGACTGTTTTATATCCTGCCCCTTTCGAAAAACATTTAGTCGTGAACCAAGGCGAAACATCATCGGCGTTCTTACTTCTACCATTGTAATGTCTGATATCTCTACATTACGTAAATGTGCACCATCAACCGAGAATAATTTAATACCACCGTTCTTTGTATCATAAATATAACAGTCAGAGATTTTGATATCTTCAAAACCAGCCATCGATTCAGTACCCATTTTAATAGCAGCCTGGTTACTTTTTAATCTCATCCCACTTATTACGATATTCTTACAACCCATTTTACTGGAAGTTGTTTTAAAACAAATGGCATCATCACCACTTATTACATCACAGTTTTTGATAACAACATCCTGGCAACCGTCAATATCCATTCCATCGTTATGAGGAACGCCATGACTTTCAATCTTTACATTTTCTATTCTTACTTTCTTACATTGAAAATAATGGGAGGTCCATGCAGCTGAATAAAATAAGGAAACTCCGTTTATGTTTACACCTTCACAGCGAACAACTCTTAATAAAAAAGGACGACGTCCCCATCGTTGCCCTTCCGGTCTTGTATCCGTTAATATTTGTTGTGCCTTTAATTTAGCACCCTGCCCATCAATAGCACCTTCCCCTTCAATACTTATATTTTTCACATTGATAGCTGCTACCAGTGCCCATCCTACATCTATACCCAACCCGTCTGTAAATGGATCGGGGTTTTGATAATCGTTTACATCAGTACTACCGATCAGCCATGCATTTTTATTGAGATGCAGTGTGACATTATCTTTTAATACAATAGTGCCGGATAAATATTTCCCTTCGGGAAAAATAACTTTGCCGCCGCCTGATTTGTTGCAATCATCTATGGCTTTTTGAATAAATGCTGTATTCAATGTTTTTCCATCTCCTGCTGCACCATATTTTGTAATATCAAAATCCGTTGCATGAATAAAAGAATGGACAAATACAAATGCCAGTAGTAATATTATTTTCCCAGGTCGTATCATTAGTATATTATATCCTTTTCATTCCGGATACTTATGAGCACAACGCCATGCGGCTTTACATCTACAGCAAATTCATTTTCAAATATTCCCAGGTCCTTTTGTCGCCACAGGTCACGAACAATATAACGACCCTTGATCCCAAGGTCGGACCATTTAAGTATCATCCGGCGCGTTATGCTATCAGTTGTATTGAACAAGCCTGCTGCTTTGCGTCCACCTTCCATATCCTTTGCCAGTATACCAATAGAATCCTGTTGTGAAACCAACGTAGCTTGTTTGCCCAATGCATCCTGGTTAACTGCTAATACTTCATCATTGGTAAGCAGGTTTACTGTAAATGCATCCAGTTTGGTAAGATCGCAACCGAGAAGAAGCGGCACAGATTGCAGGCACCAGGCACTAACGTGAGAATATTGTTCATCAGGTGTCAGCATTGTCGGACGTGGTCCTTTGCCCCAGCCAACATATCCTACAATCATCATATCAGGATCATTCCAATGACCGGGACTTGCATAAGGCGCCCATTTATCCTGCGTAAGCAAACGACTCTTTAAACTTTTCCAGCTATCCCTGATATCACCACCGGTGCGCCATGCATTGGATACTTTGGATAATTCCGCGATCGATGCAAACGGCGTGCTGTTGGATAAACTCAAAATTATATCACGATCACTTGTCCGAAGTGCATCATACATCGCTTTAGTTTCCGGAAGTTCTATCGGGTTCCAGTCATACTTTAAATAATCAAATCCCCATTTTGTCCATTGCTTCACATCATTGTCCCAAAATTTATACGTGCCGATCATGTAAGGAAATAATTTTTTATTTCTCGAAACATTTTCTTTTGTTCTTTCAAAATCTCCCTGCGCATTCATAGCCGACCCACCGACATGATGTCCATACGATTCAATCCAGGGTGTAGAATAGATACCGATCTTCAAACCGAGTTGATGAACCTCGTTGCATAAAGATTGCATATCCGGGAAAGTGGCGGAATCAGGTAAGATGGCGTGAAATTCTCCACCGCGTTTTCCCTGCCATACATCGTCGATGTTCATATACGACCAGCCATGATCGATCAGTCCGCTGCTGACCATCGCTTGTGCATTGGCAGCTACAAGATCCTGCGTTACCTTAGTAGCATAGACATTCCAACTGTTCCAACCCATTGGTGGAGTAAGCGCAATTGTTTCACCCACGATAATCCGGAACTGAATGGACGTACGACCGGCCTTGTTATTTGCGTGAACTGTAATATTGTATTTGCCTTCTTTCGACAACGATCCGGACAAGCGACCTGTCTTTGCATCGAGCTTTAATCCTTTAGGAAGATTATCAGCTGAAAAAGTAATAGGACGATCGCCGGTCGCAGGAATGGTAAACAATACCGGGTGATCTGGACGAACACCAAAAACTCTGGGTCCATTGATACGTGGTGCAGGGCCGGGCTTTGGAGTTAAAATATATTGAGAAAGCGAATCCTGTGCTATCGCTGCTACACTAAAAAAACAGCAAAGCCAAAGAACGATTGCTTTTGCATAAGTATTTCTAAAAGAAGTAAAAATCATCATTAAAGAATATAAATGGTGGTGTTAATCTGTTAACAGCCTATGTGCGCCTATGTTCTATGATCCTATGTGGTAAAAAGGCTGACTTAAGTTTTTTTCTATAATCCTCAAGAGAAATGCTTTTTCACCATATAGGATCATAGGAACATAGGTGCACATAGATTATTAGATTTTCCCATTAATCCAGCGCGCCTGTTTTCATCTTATCCTTCGGTTTGGAAGCACCATTGTCTACCCTTCCCTGCACTTGTACTTTTATCACTGTTGCAATAGGATCAAGTGCTGTTGCAGGCAAATGAATCAACGTGCCATCATTAGTAGCTTCTGTTTTTAATTTAGCGCCGTTCGCCAGTAATTTCGCTGAAACGATTTTATTTTTCAATCCGGGCACGGTCAGCTTGCCATCTGCGGGCCAATCAAAAACAGAAAAATAAAGGGTAGTGTTTTTTCCATTATCTTTTTTGGTGCAGCGGCCCCAGGTAAACAATCCGAAAGGACTGGCTTTAGTATCATAGATAGCTTCGCTATTTATTTTCATCCAGGTTCCCATTCCCTTGAGGATATCAATACTTTCCTGCGGAAAAGTGCCATCGGACTTTGGTCCTACATTCAATAAATAATTTC
>JBDTPD010000391.1:0-4796 GCA_039932855.1 Chitinophagaceae bacterium
TTTTTATAAATGACCGGAACAAGTAAAGATAGGGCGATGCTAACCGCCGAAATGATTCCTAAAAAGAGCCAGAGCTCATCTTTATCTCCGTACCGGTTAACGTTACCCTGTAAATCAAAATGCATGGCTACCTGTTGTGGTAGAGAAGACCAAACAAAAGCCAGGTAAATGACAGGAGCCAGTATGATAGGCCATACCGCTATTTTTAATACCTTATTCATGATTATTTCTTTTTTGATTTGAATTGCATCAACCATTTCATAATCTCATCTACTACTGTAGTATTCAATGAATAAAAAACATACTGCCCTTCTTTTTCAGCTATGACCAGTTTTGCTTGTTTTAACAGATCCAGGTGATGTGATACACTGGGCCATGAAATATGAAACTGCTCAGCTATTTCCCCTGCGGTCATCTCTCTTTCCTTAAGTAGTTCAAGGATTTCCCTCCGGGTAGGGTCATTTAAAGCCTTAAAAACGGTATTCATACTATAATTGATTCATTATATATTTAGACAAACGTCTAAATACTTTTTAAAATTGCAAAATTTTTTTCGATGAACTGTCTTAATCTGCGGGTGAACTGCATAAAATAACTGATAGACGGTTTAGGTTCATTGACGTTTGTTAACAGTGTTTAACATCGCTTCCCATTGGTCATAATTTGCTTGTAAAGAAGTGTAACCTAAAATACTTTTGTGACGTCTTAATACAACAAAAGAATTTTAAAAAACCTAAACCAATAAATCATTAAGGTATGAAAGGGATCATTATGACACTGGCATTTATAGCAAGCAGCATGTTTGCTTTTGCCGGGGAAGGAAATGTAAGTAAAAATGTGTTAACTGCTTTTGGAAAAGAATTTCAGGGAGCAACAGAAGTATCATGGAGCGCAGGAAGCGATTATTACAGAGCTGAATTTGTTCTGAACAATCAATATATATCTGCTTTCTTTAGCAACTCAGGCGAGTTAATGGGTGTTACACGTAACATCAGTTCACTAAATTTGCCATTGACTCTTCAAAACAAATTGCGTAAAGAGTATGGAAATTACTGGATCTCTGATCTGTTTGAAGTAAGCAATCGCGAAGGCACACGTTATTATGTAACGCTTGAAAACGCAGATAAAAAAATGACACTGAAATCAGACAGCGATACAAACTGGGATGTATTCAGTAAGTCGGCAAAATTGTAAAATTTTATCCCTGCCGTCTCAAGGTGGGGATTTTGGTGTGTGGTAAAACAAACCCTGTTACTTCTGGTGCAGGGTTTTGTTATTTGTACCAGTCGGCAGTTCTCAGTTCGCAGTCTATCAGTGGGCAGTCATATTCATTGGAGCAGAATGTCTCTTGTGTGTATCGAAGAAATAAAAGTATTTTCTAAAATCAGTGAGTGACTGGCGACTGCCAACTGATAACTGCCAACTGATTTTAATGTATTTTCGCGCCAATTCCGCACTGTCTCACCTTATTGTGATATGAAGGCGGCCTAAACAGTACAATAATGAAGAAGGGACCTGTTTCTCAATTTATCGAGCATCATTATCGCCATTTTAATGCTGCCGCATTGATCGATGCAGCAAAAGGCTATGAAACACATTTGCTGGAAGGCGGTAAGATGATGATTACATTAGCCGGAGCAATGAGTACCGGCGAACTCGGCATCTCACTGGCAGAAATGATCCGCCAGGGAAAAGTAGATATCATTAGTTGCACCGGCGCTAATCTTGAAGAAGATGTAATGAACCTCGTTGCACATTCTCACTACAAACGTATTCCTAATTACCGCGATCTTACACCACAGGAAGAATGGGATCTGTTGGAAAATCACTACAACCGTGTTACAGATACTTGTATCCCTGAAGAAGAAGCATTTCGCCGTTTACAAAAGCACCTCGTAAAACAATGGAAAGATGCTGAAGCAAAAGGCGAGCGTTATTTCCCGCATGAATTTTTATACAAAACAGTTTTAAGTGGTGACCTGAAACAATATTATGAAATCGATCCGAAAGACAGCTGGATCGTGGCTGCTGCTGAAAAAAATATTCCGATCGTTGTACCAGGTTGGGAAGATAGTACAACGGGAAACATCTTTGCGAGCTATGTTATCAAAGGAGAATTGAAAGCAAGCACTGTGAAGAATGGTATTGAATACATGGTATGGCTGGCTGATTGGTATCGTCATAATTCGTCTGGTAAAGGAGTAGGCTTCTTCCAGATCGGTGGTGGTATCGCTGGTGACTTCCCGATTTGTGTAGTGCCAATGATGTACCAGGATCTGGAATGGCATGATGTTCCATTCTGGGGCTATTTCTGCCAGATCAGCGATAGTACTACTTCTTATGGTTCTTATTCAGGCGCTGTGCCCAATGAAAAGATTACCTGGGGTAAGTTAGATATCAAAACACCTAAGTTCATTGTAGAAAGCGATGCAACAATTGTGGCGCCGCTGATGTTCGCCTGGATTTTAGGTTGGTAATAAAATATAAAGTTGCAGGTATAAAATATAAAAGGACATTCAATAATTTGAATGTCCTTTTATATTACGGCATAATTTTTATCTATGCTTTAAGTTCTTTTTTTATACGCATCGCTTCCAGGGCATTTTGAAATCCTGCTATCATAAAATAAATTAGTAATGCTTTGAGTAGCCAACCCATGATGGCAGCGGTTGCTCCTAATATAACAATTGTGTATACCCATATGCCAACGATTAATACGGTAGCAATGATAATGGAAAGTAAGGGTTGTTTGGCAGATAAAAATGCCATGCCTGTAACTAGAGCAGGTATTATAATTATGGACAGAAGGGTATACAGATCGACAGCATTCATCATCAGTAAGCCAAGGAGATCACCTAAAAAAACGATCAGACCCATTGTAAATAATACGTTTCTGAGTTTCTTCAATTGCATGTTCATTATTTCCTTCTGCGTATCCTGATAATTTTCATAATAATCTGCGACAATGCCTTCGTCGGTGTTACTGTTGGCAGGTTCGTGGTGGGATGTCATAATAGTAGCAAGGTTTAGGTTGTTAAATTAAAAAAGGAAGTGCATATTTCATACACTTCCTTTCATTCTTTTAAAATAAAGGTAATTCTCGCGTGATATTGTTAAAACCCTTTAGGTTTGTCCAACTTCAGATCTCTCTTTAGCATATCATTCCTGTTAGCCATTTCCCACGCTGTATAAAATACTAATTGCGCTCTTTTAGCCATCAATTTATAATTGATTTTATCAGGTGTGTCAGTTACGCGATGATAATCTGCATGCACACCGTTGAAATAAAAAATGATCGGCACACCTTTTTCAGCAAAATTGTAATGATCGCTACGATAGTAAAAACGATTAGGATCTTTAAGATCGTTGTACTTTCTATCAAGTTTTAATTTCACATTTTTATTGACCTTGTCAGTGATAGGAGCGAGATCCGTACTTAATTTATCATCGCCAATGATATAAACATAATTAGCAGAATCTTTGCTCTTTAAATATTCTTCACCGATACGTCCGATCATATCGATATTCAGATCAACGCTTGTTTTCTCCAATGGAAAAATAGGGTGATTAGAATAATATTCTGATCCCCATAATCCTTTTTCTTCTCCACTTACGGTCATGAATACAATGCTTCTGCGAGGACCAAAGCCGGCAGCTTTTGCTTTTGAAAATGCTTCTGCCATTTCCAATACACTGACTGTACCAGAACCGTCATCATCAGCACCATAATAAATAGTTGTATCATTTCTTATCCCTAGGTGGTCATAGTGTGCAGTCACAAAAACATATTCATCTTTCAGATCTGTTCCTTCCAGTACTGCTATTACATTGCTGCTTTCCAGTTTACTGACGGTCTTATCAAGTTGCAGGTGAACGTTTTCAGCATATACACGTGATGGTACACGTCCTTGCTTTGCGTCTATTTTTATATTTCCCCAATCAACATCACCTGTTAATGTAGCAGCAAGTTTTTCAGAAATAAAATAAGTATTCAGGTATTGAGTTGGCTTATAAAGTTCCTGGTACATAGCGCCGGTACGTCCGGGTCTGCGGGGAAAATTATTTGCAACGATCAATATAGCAGCAGCTCCTCTTTTTTGTGCGTTGACGATTTTTGTAAAAATACCTGCAGACCCTGCAGCACTTGCTTTGTATGTATCGGGTGCACCATCAAGGATCATCACCAATTTTCCAGATATATTCAAACCCTGGTAATCATCAGCGGCACTATCAACCATGCCATGCCCGGCAAATACTACTTCAGAAAAATATTGCGAAGTATTATAGTTGCTGAAATTGTAAGGCTGATAATCGTCATTTAGTTTGTATTCTTTATCATTGATTTCAAAGACTGATTTTCCCGGTTCGTCACGGAAGACAGGATAAGTCATCTGGTAGCTTCCATTATTTCCTGGCAATAATCCCAATGATTTAAAATGATTTTCGATGTAGGCGGCAGCCTTTTTTTGTCCCGGTGATGCTGTCTCACGACCCTGCATTTCTTTACTGGCAACAGTATATAAATGTTTTTGCAGATCCTCGGCGGTAATGGTTTTGGCAAAGGTGGTTGGATTGGCTTTTTTCTGACCGATGGCAAACAAGCTCATCAGCAAAAAAGCAAGCAGTGGTAGTTTTTTCATGTAGTTGTATTTAAAAAATAAAGATCAAACTTACCGGAAAAAATTTTCAGGAAGCAGATGATGTGATAAATGGTTGGAGGGAGGGAAATGATGACGGATGATAGATGGCGTAGAAATTTGATGGCAGATGATGGATGGCAGATGACAGCCTTTAAC
>JBDTPD010000392.1:0-4791 GCA_039932855.1 Chitinophagaceae bacterium
TCGATTTTAATTTATTTCCACAACTTGGTCATAGAAAATATAATAATTATCGCGAATGGGGTGCTGATATACATCAACAGGATAAAAAGTTTATTGATCCGGTGCAAAATATACCGGTAGCGTTGCGGGCAAAATGGGGAGAATATAAAAACCTGTTGAATGGATTTACTACTGTTGTGAATCATGGAGACAAGCTGGATAGTGATAATGAATTGGTGACGGTGTTCCAGGATTGTTACCCGCTTCATTCGCCGGGATTTGAACAATACTGGAAATGGAAATTGAATAATCCGTTCAAATCAGGAAAGCCTTTTGTGATGCATATCGGTGAGGGTACAGATAAAGTAGCGGATGAAGAAGTAGATGAAGTGATCCGTGGGAATTGGTTCAATAAAAAAATCATTGCCATTCATGGCATTCCAATGAACCGGATACAGGCGGAGAAATTTGCAGGATTGGTATGGTGTCCTGCGTCCAATTATTTTTTAATTGGCAAAACAGCGGCTGTTCAGCAATTGAAAGAAATGATCCCTGTTGTGTTCGGCACCGATTCTTCTTTATCTGCGCCCTGGAATGCATGGGAACAGTTTCGCGAGTGCATCAATGAATCGGCGGTAAAGGAAACGGAACTAATGGATATGTTGACAACTGCGCCGGCATCGTTATGGGGATTTGATAACAGGGGAGCATTAGCAGCTGGCAAACGCGCTGATATAGTGGTAGTAAAAAATAAACAATCTCTTTTTCAAACAAACCCTGAAGATATTTTACTCGTCATGCATAAAGGAATAGTCAGGTTGTATGATGAGTCGATTGCATCACAATTATCATGGTTGGACAAAAGTGTATATAGTTTGATAAAAATAAATGGAGTAGTTAAATTTATACAAGGCGATCTTCCTGGTTTGATGACAGTAATACGTTCACATTATCCGGAACAGGATTTTCCTGTCAGTATATGAATATCATCGAAAGAGCATATAAGAAAATAAAACGGCAGACTGTTGGCATTGTCGATCAGTCCATGGGACTGGCTGGCCTATATGATAAAGCCTATAAGCAAGCGCGCGGTAATCGTATATTGATCTATCATGGCATTTGTAAAGAGGATCACACAAAATTCAATCCGATCTTTTTAACAAAAAAAACATTTGAAAATCATCTCGGTTTTTATAAAAAATATTTCAACGTCCTGTCGCTAGATGATTTTTTCTGGCAACGTTTTTCGATTGATAAATTTAATGTGTGCCTGACATTCGATGATGGCCTTGCTAATAACTACGATTACGTATTGCCTTTGTTAAAAAAATATGAAGTGCCGGCTACTTTTTTCGTCACCGGTATACGTGATGCGGGTTATGATATTTTATGGAATGATTTTTTAAATATCATTACTCATTATGGTCCGCAGCAACTGTCATATAAAGGAGAAAGTTATACCCGAAATGAGTTTGGGAGATATATATCTGATAAAACAGGTATCGCGTTGGCAGATAGTTTACGATCAACAGGTTTTTTGGAGAAAAAAGAAATGATGGATGAGCTCTCGCGCCTTGTTGATTTCAAAAAAAATATTGCGGACCGCGATTACTGGTTACAGATGACGGAAGAGCAGATCCGGGAAATGTCAGCATCACCATGGGCCGATATTGGTTGTCATGGCTATTATCATAATGATCTTGCTAAAATAAGTATTGCAGGTGCCAAAGACGAAATGATCCGTTCAAAACATTATTTACAAAATATAACAGGACAGGAAGTAAAAGCATTGGCATTTCCCTATGGAAGTTATTCTGAAGAAGTAAAAGCAGAAGCAAAGGATCTTGGATTCACGCAATTATTAACAATGGAGTTTAATGACGACGCCGACTATGCCGATCCTGTCATGAGAGAACGATTGACGTTGAATCCATTGATACCCGTTCATGCACAAATGCAAGCCACCATAAAAGGTAACTATGACAGGTGGAAATAATACCAATGTATATACGATCAGGCGGATTGATCCCGTGAACGTAGGCGATATGAATGTGCTATATGAAGCTGTTTATAAAAAACGCATTCATTCTGCTCATTTCCAAAGAATGCTGGCTCCGTTGTACACCGGTATTGAATATGTAGGTTTAATAGCGTATGATACAAATGGAAAACCGGTAGCATCGCTTTGTTTGGTTCCTTGTTTTATCGCTGATAAACATAAAAAAATATTGGCTGCACAGTTAACCGATGGTATGACTCATCCGGAGCATCGCAAAGAAGGATTGTTTACAAAATTGATCGACGGAATTATTCTGTTGGCAAAAGAAAATGGTATTCAATTCATCTTTGGTTTTCCTAACCAGGATGCGGCGCCGGTTTTATTAAAAGCAGGATTGGAAAAACTTCATACAATGGATCGGTTCATGATTCCTTTGTATGGTCCTTTTGAGCGATTGTTTAATTTAAGAAGAGTGCGGCACCTTCCTTTTGAACGCGGTATGGCATTGTCAACTGAAAATGGTTTTGCCAATCCTGCGATAAAAGAGGGTTTTGCAGGTGTTGTAAGAAACGCTGATTATTTTAATTATATAGGATTCAGAAATACACTTATTCAATCAGTAGGATCAGCAAAAGCGTGGATCAGTGTACGAAGCAACCTGGCTATCGGCGATATGGAGATAGAGGAAAATAATTTCAAGGAAATGATCAGCAAGCTGAGATCGATAGGACGCATGGCGCGGGTGAAGAAAATGTATTTTCAAAGTAGT
This sequence comes from Chitinophagaceae bacterium, assembly GCA_039932855.1. Taxonomy (GTDB): domain Bacteria; phylum Bacteroidota; class Bacteroidia; order Chitinophagales; family Chitinophagaceae; genus JAJKIP01. Next base: position 2,748 of record JBDTPD010000392.1, read on the forward strand.
CCCGGTACAAAACTGCATACATTGTTTTCAAAATATTATATCCCTGTTCCATCTTTTTCCATTTTATATAAAAATTTAGGGCCTGACAAGGTTGATCATATCCGATTCAGCTTTGCAGACATCGATGTATTCTGATAGTTATGCGAATAATTTCTCTTACTTATATTAATTCTGCTGAGTTTGATCAGCCACCTGACTGGATCAGGAGGCTATATGCGTTTACAGGTGTATGGGAAGAAATAGGAAAGCAACATGAAGTATTTTGTATAGAACAGATCAATTATACTGGTGATTATATTCATAATGGTGTTCAATACTATTTCAGAAATTATGGAAAAGGAGTAAATCGGTTTCCTCTTAGGTTGCATAAACTGGTAAAAAAAATTAAACCAGATATTGTTTTAGTCAGAGGACTGCATTTTCCGCTGCAATTGATTCAATTAAGAATGACAGTAGGAAACAATGTGAAGATTATCTGTGAGCATCATGCGGACAGGCCTTCGATTGGATGGAAGAAGAGTCTTAATCGTATAGCGTTTAGAAGAGTTAATATATTTCATTTTACATCGGCGGGTAATGCGGAAGAATGGATCAGGTCTGGTAACATTACAGATGCATCTAAATGTAAAGAGATCCAAGCAGGCTCTACTTATTTTTCTGGATATAATAAGCAAAAAAACCGGCAGGAGTTACAATGGCGGGATGGATTGCATTTCATATGGACAGGTAGATTGGATGCCAATAAAGATCCGTTGACAGTATTGAAAGCGTTTGCAAAATTTCTGCTTGTTGAGCCATCGGCGCATTTGCATATGATTTACCTGGATGATCCATTGTTGCCGGAGATAAAAAAAATGCTGGAGGTGGATGAGTTGTTAGCGAAAGCGGTGTTGCTGCATGGAAAAATACCCCATGAACAGTTGCAGCGGTGGTACAGTGCAGCGGATTTTTATATCTCTGCCAGTCATTACGAAAGTGGGGGTATTGCGTTGATAGAGGCGATGGCTTGTGGATGCATACCTGTTGTCACAGCTATTCCTTCATCGATGACGGCGGTTGGAGAAAATGGGTTTTATTTTAAACCGGGAGATGCAGATGATTTGTATGAAAAATTGGTAGAAACTAAGTCTGTTCTGATAGATGATTTTTCTAAGAAGGTAAAGGATCGTTTTCGGAGAGAGCTATCATTTGAAGTGATAGCCAGGAGATTCTTTGAATAAATTGGACACGGAGAGCCACAGAGAAGGCACAGAGAGCCACGGAGGCATTACTAAACTCTGTGAACCTCTGTGCCTTCTCTGTGGCCCTCTGTGTCCAATTCAACCAAGTATATCCCAAATCTTTCTTACACTATTCTCAATAGAATTAAACAGTACAGATTTATAATCCTCCCTATCCTGAAGAAGTCTTTTTGTAACATCAATCATCGATGAAGTATCATTTACTATATTCCAACTCATGATCTCTTCTTTCATTGGTTTACAAAAGCTGATCACCGCGGCTCCTGCATACAACGCTTCAATACAAGCCACGCCAAACCCTTCATAAGATGATGGATGAAGAAAAACCTTTGCTTTTTGCATCAACGCTAATACTTCATCATGTGGCAATTCACCCACCAGTATCACATTGTCCTCTAATTCGTATTGAATGATCAATTGTTGTAGGTTCTCTTTCTCCGGTCCATTGCCTGCTAATACCGCATTAATCGAAGGTTTTTCTTTCTTCAACGCAGCAATCACTTCCAGGAAGATGGTGTATTGTTTCAATGGAATCAATGAACCCGCTGCCAATATATCAATATCTTTCTCGCCTTCATATTCTGCAAACATATTGGTATCAATACCCGGAGGCACTACCCAGTGCGGCCGCACTCCATGATTTTTTTCAAACTCATCCTGTATAAAATTGGAGAGCGCTATTAACTCGTCAGCCCGTGGGCGCAATCTCTTTACAAACCGGTTATCTTTTTTTGCATCTTGCCCTAGTATCCAACTGAAATGCCGAAGTTGATTTTTCTTCGCAAACTTTTTTCCAACATAGG
>JBDTPD010000393.1:0-4788 GCA_039932855.1 Chitinophagaceae bacterium
CAAGAATTCCTTTTACCATAATCGATAAAGCCAGTGGCCAGATTGCAGGCAGCAGCAGTCTTGGGAACATTTCATTGCACGATCTGCGTGCTGAAATCGGCTGGAGCTGGTTAGGAAAAGATTTTCGCAGTACCGGTATTAATAAGCACGCCAAATTCTCACTCATGCGTTATGCATTTGAAGTATTGAATTTTGAGCGCATCGAATTCAAAACAGATGTACTGAATGAACGGGCCAAGAAAGGTCTCCGGAATGTTGGCGGCATTGAAGAAGGCATCTTTCGCAGTCATATGACCATGTGGAATGATCGTCGCCGTACTTCTATTTATTTTAGCGTGTTGAAAAATGAATGGCCCACTAACAAGCAAACAATTTTCAAGGATATAAAATAACTAATTAGTAATGAAAGGAATCCTGGGACGAATATTCGCCTTCTGGGCAGCAATTGTTTTTGTTGTGACAATGATACCGGCTTTTATCCTGATCGCTCTTGCAGGTTTATTAAAAGAGCCAAACAGCACTGCTGCATTTCAGCAAATATCAAAAGTATGGATGCGTATATTCTTTTTCTTTACCGGCATCCGCATGAGTATAAAAGGAAAGGAACATTTTGTAAAAAACGAAACGTATATCGTAACCTGCAATCATAATTCATTTATGGATGTGCCGATGACCACTCCGTTTATTCCCGGTCCCAATAAAACGATTGCAAAAAAAGAAATGGCTGCTATTCCTGTTTTTGGTCTGATCTATAAAAGAGGAAGCGTGCTGGTTGATCGCAAAAATGAAGAGAGTCGTAAGAAGAGCTTTGATGCCATGAAAAAAGTATTAGAAACAGGTATGCATATGTGTGTATACCCCGAAGGCACAAGAAATAAAACAAGTGAACCATTGCAGCCTTTTTTCAATGGCGCTTTTCGTCTATCGAGAGATACAGGGCACAAGATCATGCCAGCTGTTTTGTTTAATACAGGCAAAGTGCTTCCAATGAATAAAAAATTCTTCTTCTGGCCCGTTCGTATCAAAATGCATTTCCTTCCTCCAATTGATCCCACTGGAATGACCAATGATCAATTGAATCAGAAAGTGTTTGCGGTTATTAAAGAGTATTATGTTAAGAACAGGTAATCTCATCAATTAAGAATTAAGAGTTATGAATTATGAATGTATTCTACAGCAGAGCACATTCATAATTCATAACTCATAATTCTTAATTGTCTTAATAGCCGGTAAAGAAACTCCTCGTCCTGTTGATCCTCAGATCCTGCAGTATTCCTGATTTAGGACTCAGGGTAAAGTTGAAGAAACGATACAATCCGATTGGTGTTACATTAATAGACATTTGCCAGCAGTGCATTTCCCTGGAAATAGCCATCGAGAAGGTTTGCAATTTCTTTGTATCGAAGTCAAAATAACCATTCACACTGAAATTCCATTTAGGAGTCAGGTTAAAACTTCCGGTGAAGTTGGCACTCGAGTTCACGATCTTTTCAAATCCGCTATAGTCGGCTTTGAATTGCTCACGGAAATACAATGAATAAGAAAGACTCACCTGCCATGGTACATTAAAATCAACAAACTCCGCAGGGTTTTGTCGCATGTAATCCAGCAAACGCTGACGATCGGCTACTAATGTCGGATCATTTAACTGTTGATCAAGCTGCGCTTTGTTTTGCTTATCTTTTTCCTCATCCTTTGGCTTACTCTGGAATGAAGTAGATAAGGATATACTACCCGATGTCAGACGACCGGGTCTTAATTTACCACCTTCCCAGGCATATTTATTTATATCACGTCCGCGATCATCTACCTGATAAGGACTCATACTTGCACTCGCATTCAGATTGATCTTTTGCAGCAGGTTGGTACGGAAGTAAAATTGTATCGGGCTTAACTTCATGGTGTCTGCTAAAAAGTTATAACTCGCGGTAAATCCATACCCATCGATCAGCGTTATCTTTTTATCCTCCGTACTACTCGAATCTGTTTTCGAGCGTACTTTCATTTCGAGATTATTATCAAGGGTAAAAGAAAGACCTCCTGATCTGCCTTCACCATAGCCGCTGAATATCCCACCTTCAAATTCTGAAAAGCGGCTGGTATATCCTGTTGCATCTACCTGTGTGGTATAAAAATGTTGCTTAGAGAGATCAGGACGATAATTCATACTCAACGCAGGACGAATGACGTGACGAATAGCCTTTATTCTTGAATTTTTTCCGAAAGTATAGGTTCCATAAACATTCGTGCTGAAACTGATACCGAATGATACCTGCTGATCAATAAAGAGTCCTTTAATAATATTAGTGTCGAGTTTATTTTCAGTTGGATTCCATGTACGACGGAATTTTTGCGCGAGCCATACCTGGGAATAACTAATAGATGGTGATACCACTACGGCTCCATCAAGTATTGGCGGCAATGACAAGGTGATAGGAATATTATGCTGCGCACCCCATTGTACCGTATCGATCAGGTTGCGCAACTTAAACGCCGTATCATAAAAAGAAACCTGGTTCCTGAAATTACCATTGTACCCGATACCTAACTGTTCATACCATTTTCTGCTACCGATAAAATCTTTTTTCTGAAAAGGATATATTGTACTAACAGTAAATCCAACATCAGGCAAACTAACATTCACAATACCTGTCTGGTTATTCTGATTGTGATTGGCGCTCACGGTTAAGTTATATGGTTTATCCACCCATGTTTTAGAATACGTGATGGAAGAACTTAACTGGTTCTGGAAATTCAGATTAGGATTGTTCGGGATATTCTTATTATAAGAGGTCGAGGTGGCGTTTACGTTTGCAGAAAATGAAGTACCCGGACGTGCCCTGCTATCCACACTATGACTCCAGGTCAGCGTATAACTATTATTGGAATAATAATCAGGGTCACCTTTGAAGTTACGTTTGGTCTTCAGCAGCCCAAAGTTTAATGATCCGCTGTAATGATACCTTTTACGATAGGTTGGATTGATATTGGCAGACCATCCTCCATAAGAATAGATGTTGCCATATAATTTCGCGTCCCAATAATCATTGATCACTTTATAATAACCGACTCCTTCGAGACCGATACCATATTGTTCGTTGGTAGCAAACTGAGGTGGCAGCATTCCTGAATGTCGGCCCTGGCTCAATGGAAAATAACCGAATGGCAAATAGATCGGAATAGGCACGCCTTCAAATTCAGGGTGGGTAGGTCCGGATATTGCAACTTTCTTATTTACTACTTTCATTTCATGCGCGCGGAATGCAAAGTGTGGTTCATCGAGGTTACAGGTAGTAAATAATGCGTTTCGTATATAGGTTACATCCTTGCTTGCTTTCTTTACCGTTTCTCCATGCACATATATCTCACCATTCTGCGTGATCGTATTAACGGTTAACCCTTTTTGTGTTTTAAAATTATATCGTATTGTATCACTCGTGAATCCCTGATCGGCCTGCGAGAAGTGTGCCTCATCGGTAACGGTGCCATTACTATCCCGCCGGTTGAATGCCGTAAGCACCTGCGTTTCCTGGTCGATCAATACCTCGGGCGCAGTTAATGTAATATCCTGGTAATCTATCTTTGTTTTTCCGTATAAATATATTTTTTTTGTCTGGATGAATACAACAGCTGAATCCCGGGCATAATATTGAAGAGGTGCAGATAATGTATCCTTCGAAAGCTTTACTGAAAATGTATCGGTGCGTTGACGGCGTGAAGTATCCTGCGTACGGGTGGTCGTTGTATCATCTGCAGAAATGACCGTTACGTTATCGCGTTGCTGAGATTGTGGAAGTTTGAGTGAATCGACTCTGTTTGTTAAAGGACTGCCAATTGTAGGACGACCGACACGTTGCGCCGATGTTTTCCACGTTATAGTGAAAAAGATTGCAAGAATTACGATCCTGATAAACAGATATTTTAAACTAAATTTGTGCAGTTGCGTCATACAATAGGGACAAAAGTAAATCTTTCGTTCTTAAACAATTTGTGAAGATTCTGAATAACCCATTTAACTGGAAAAACCATCATGAAGCGGACCATCATTTTATTGTTCTCATTTTGTCTTTCCTTATTTCTGGTTTCTTTTATCGGTTCCGGACCGAATCCCAAAGCTACTATTCGTACATTAATTATTGATCCCGGGCATGGTGGTTTAGATCCGGGTGCACAGGGCTTAATGTCAACTGAAGCAAATGTAGCGTTGGAGGTTTCTCTTAAGTTCGGAAAGGCATTAGAAAAAGAATTCCCTGATCTGAAGATCATTTATACCCGTACCGCCGATGTGATGGCGGGAAATAAAAGAACAAAGGATGAGGGACTTCGTTACAGGGCCGATCTCGCCAATCAATCCAATGCAGATCTGTTTATTGCTATTCACTGCAATGCAATTGGCAGACATGCAGGTGGCTGGTATGAACGTGAAGTAGTAAGCAGAACGCCAAAGACGAAAACGGTGACCCGGAAAGGTAAAAAAATAAAGCAGACCTACTATGTCTATAAGTACCGTAATGTTTGGAGAGAGAATACAACAAAGGGTACTGAAACTTATATCTGGGCGCTAAGTAAAAATGATGATAAGATCAATTCGATAAATAAGAGTAATGAAGAATACGGTGAAGTCGATTCATTATCTACATTAACATTGCCCGATCCAACAGATCCGGCAGAAAAAGCAAGAATGTTGATCTATGCCCAGCATTATTTCCGTAAAAGCTTTGACCTCGCGGGCCTGGTAGAAAAAGAATTTATTAATACCGGTCGTATCAGCCGCGGTGTGAAGCAAAG
>JBDTPD010000394.1:0-4785 GCA_039932855.1 Chitinophagaceae bacterium
CCTGGCTGTTTTCGGATTGGGAAGATAGTAGAGTTGACAACCTGCCTGTTTCAATCGCGTGATCTTATCTTCTTTTCCAGATGGCCATTCAAAAAAACAACAACTGACTTTGTAATCATGTTGCGACATCCATGCAGCGATGCGGTACCAGAATTCTTCGCTACCACCCCAGGGGTCGCCATTCATCGTTGATATAAATAAAACCGAACGGGACATATCTTAATTTTTTTTCGCTACTACAATATAGTTCAGCGTCCATCCATCATCAAAGTAACGTTTATCCAGCCATACAGCGAACATATTGATGAGCCAGGTAATACCAAAATTCAGGAAAAAGAATTTTACTACTCTTGACCGGAAGGTCCTGTATTTAAAAGAAGAATAAATGCTGTTCAGCATCATCTGAAAAGAAGCGGCCCATTTACCTCCATTGCCTTTTATTGAAATGACAGAGAAGCCGGCATCTTCAAACATTTGTTTCAATCCATATTTGGTAACGCGGAAAAAATCATACGGTTCTTCATGCAGTTCCCAGCAAAAAGGAACCGTCAGAATAAGATGACCATCTTTCCGTAATGTGCGGAATGATTCCTGCACTACGCCGCGCTGATTGTATACATGTTCCAGTACCTGGGTACAAAGGATCGTATCAAATTTATTATCGGGATAGGCGAGTTGATCGGCGGGACAGATAATATCTACGCGTTGTTTATCACTTTGCGCAATATCACAACCACTTTGGGAAGTTGATTTAGCATTGTACCACTCTTCATAGGGTTTATTACCACAGCCAAGATCAAGGAAGTCGCCTTTGCTATAACTATCGATCGCTTGTTTGATATCCTTCATCAGGAAATGAAGGTGAATATAATGGAGAGATTTTTTTTTAACAGTAAGGGAATGAAGACGTGAAAGGTTTTCTTGTCGCATATAGAATGTAAAGCGGTAAAGATAGAAAAGGAATGATAAATGCGCGTGATTTATTGCTTGCCTGCACGGGAGGAGCGGATGGGTTTTTCTACCAGTGTATCGATGCTGCGGAATTGTCCGGCTGACCGTTGTGCAAACAGTTTCGGAACGGAGATATAACCTTTGAGATGTTCTTTGGTAACGGCATTGGCCAGCAGGTTATCAGCTACTACAGAAAGAGGCGTTTGTAATTCTACTAATTTTTTTGCTGCATCATAGGTGATCGCATAGGCATCGGCGAAATCATGATAGCCGGCTGTTTTCCAGAATTTATTGACGTCGCGCGGAAAAAGATTTTTAATAACAGTATGATCCCATTTTAAAAATCCGAGGAAGTGCTGTACGTGGTAAACAGTTTGTTTAAGTGGTACCTTCTTTTCATTCTTATCATAATCAAAGAAAAGAATGTTCCAGTCTGCCGGTAAGGTTTCCCAGATCTGCGGGAGGTACTGAATATTTTCGCGAAGCGGGAATACATCATCTTCAAAGATCAATGCATTCTTTACATTGTTGGCTACAATGTCTTCATATATCTGGCGGTGACCGATGGCACAGGCGATCTCACCAATGGTCATGCTTTTTTCGTAGCGTTGTTTTTCTTTTGCCAGTTCATCATCATACACACCCGATTGTTCCAGGTGTTCCTGGTCAAGTGTTTGTTTCTCGATACCGTAAAAGAATTGAAATTTTAACCCGTTCATTGCTTTAGAAAATTCATCCTGCCGTTCTTTGGCTGATGGGATGGTCAGCACATAGACTTTGTCGAAGTAAGTGTTAAGGATGTTGAGAAACGGGTTCATCTGACAAAGTTATCATTAATACCGGCAATATACAAGGCGGCATTTGATTAGAAAAGTACTGAAATATTGGAAGAAAAGGAAGTGTATTTATACCTTACTGCTTGTCAGTTGCCGATTGATCAACAGAAAGGCGATTTGTATTGAATTTTTCAAGTTTATACTCGCTGTTAATGGGAAGGTTGTAATATGATAAAATACGATTTCGAGACGAGAGACTTCGCTTTATCAGAAGATGGTTTTCATTTATTGAGAAGTGGGTCATAAACAATTTTATCTTCGTATCACACCGGCTACGCATGAAGTCAAAACGAATCAGGCGGAATATTATTAAAACACGCAGAACCGTTAGAGATGTTACCAGTCTCAATGAAGGTCCGTGGCGTTGGGCAATGGGTATTGAAACCGGTATAGCTGTAGGGATACCGGTAGCGCTATTCATGTTTCTTGGTCGTCAGTCGTATGGGTTGATTGCTGCATTAGGCGCATACGTGATTATGTATGCTGGTTCCCGGACATTATTCTGAGCGTTTGATTGCGTTACCTTTTGTTGGTATCGGATTGATCATTTCATCTGTATTGGGAGTTCTTTGTTCAGGTAATGAATGGCTCACAGTTGCCTGCCTGATTGGAGTAACCGTCATCTCATCTGTGTTGTCATTTGGTACTGGTCTTGGTTCGCCGGGTCCGGTCATGTTTGTACTTGTAGCAGCCGTTAGTTCCCAGCTGACGGCGCCGATTCGTTCCGCTGGTTTATCAATGTCCACGTATAATATTCCTATGCTGGTAGCAGCTGGTGCTACACTTGCTTATGTTACTGTCCTATTACTTTCTGCTTTACCTGTATTCAGAAACATTTCAGTTGTTGAAGATAATGTTCCATTAACGTTTCGTATCAAACTGGATGCGGAAATGACAATGACTACTATTCGTGTTATCGCAGGTGTTGTTATAGCTGTGCTGGTAAGTAAGCAACTTGGTATTCATCGTTCATATTGGGTGATTGTGGCAACGGCGGCTATTCTGCAGGCGGGACAAAACAGAAGATTGACAACGATAAGAAGCATTCAACGTGTAGTAGGAACGTTATCAGGTGCAGCATTCTTTGAATTGATCCATCTGTTTCATCCGATAGGGATTTGGGTTTTGATAATAATCATGATTTTACAATTTGCTACGCAGGTTGTTATTGCCCGCAATTATGCATTTGGATTATTTTTTGTGACACCCCTGGCACTTGTCAACTCTACTATCGGACAAATGAATGCGGTTATTACTGTGCGTGAAAGGATTATTGATACGCTTCTTGGTGCAGGTATTGCATTAGTGGTTTTTTGGCTGGAAGCATTGCATAGGAGAGTGGCTGCGATCGCTGATTTCGGAAATCAGGAAGTGAATGTTGAAAAGAAAAGTGCACAGGATGAGTAATGATTGTATTTCATTGCGATCAGTCTACCCGCTATCAGACAGCGGTCAAGCACACTGTAATTGAGCTATTGACATGTCTTTTAGAAAACCTGAGTCTACTTGAATCTTTTTATGTAATCACAAACTCATCTATATACCACCACAAGTTTGGGCCTCAGCCCTGGATCGGATGCCTCACTACTTGCGAAAAGAACACATCTATAGGTGGCTTCGTTCTGCAGGGAAAGACAGAATCCGAAATTAGAACTTGTAGAAACCATTGTTTTAATCATTTCTGTAACGTCAAGGTCACTAAGATTAAAATTCCATCTTGCTGTAGTTCCCGGAAGAGACAATTGGTTTGTATTTGTAGTGCCTGGTTTATTGTTCCATGTAATGGCCATTTGGTCCCAATTGCTGGTTACCCTTTGTAGCCATCCGGTATTGTCAGGGCTTGATCCGTAGGGTGAACCTGGATAATGTGAATTGCCTTGTGGCGAAAAACCATCTGAAGGAACGCCGTAAAGATTAAGTTTCGCAGATAAAATTTCAGCATTTGACGGAATAGCTGATAGTGCAGAGAACTTAAGGTATGTGCGAAGTGTTCCTTCTCCAAATCCATCAGCGTTCCAGGTCCATTCCTGGTAAGTCATTTGTGGGCTGATACCAAAATTAGTATTCAGACTGGCATTATCATTTTGTCTTGTAAAGACAAATGCATCCTGGCCCTCGCCAGGGCCGGGTTGAAGTGTTAATGTCTTTATGATCGCTGGTAGTACTGTCACCGATACAGTATCCAAACCGGTGGCGCCGTCATCGTCAATAACCATTAACTGAAAATAATATTTTCCGGCAATGAGATTTGTCACTTTGGTAGATACTGAACCAGGCGTATGAATGTAGGGGATATTAGGTCCTGAAACTTCACTCCATAAGTATCCGGTAATAATTCCATCGGCATCAGTGCCTTTACCAGTAAGAGTTGCAGTGTCGCCGGACCGTAACATATTTACTGCGGGACCAGCATCAGCAATAGGGGCCTTATTTAGTTTGACTTTCTTGCAACTGAACATAGTTGACAATAGCAGGAAGATAATGACGAGATGACGAACTTTCATGAGTAAAATTTAATAAGATTATTATAAATGCTATAATTAAAGCTTACAAACGATGAGTTATAACGTATAACAAATGTTTGATTATGGATGTATTGGGTTCGCAACTAAAGATTAAATAAGTATAGGCAAATCTCATATTACGGCAATATGAGATTATAACAAGTATAGTATGTTTTCACAACGATTATATCAGATCGAAAACTGTGTATTGATTTATTACTTGTATCATTAATGCAATGGCAACTCTTGTATTTTGTCTATTATTTTTTTACCATGAACAAAAAATTTGTCGATGAGGCTCATTAGCATAATGAGAAATAGTATACATTTCTAAATCAAAAGTAATGTGAAAGAGTAATCGCTAAGGGAATAGTATACGAAACGGTGAAAAAACATTATGAATCAACCTTCGAACTATCTAGTAGAAGTTTTTGAATTCAATAATTTGATTTATTATTCTTGCAGGTACAAATTTTCGATCGGATTTTGCAATG
>JBDTPD010000395.1:0-4757 GCA_039932855.1 Chitinophagaceae bacterium
CAATAAGTCTTTGATCACGCTATCCACGATAGGACCAGCAGGTACCAGCATCATCATTTTCCGGGGAGGTTTCAGTCCCTGTACCATTTCGGCCAGGCTGTTTACCCCTTTTACTGTTGTATTAGCGGTAGCGGCGGATTCCAGTGTAGGAATTTTTGAAAGATCCTTGTCAAAACCGATGACGGCAAAACCGTGGTCAGCCATGTTTAAGAGGAGATTACGGCCCATGGTGCCAAGGCCGATCATTCCGAAATCATATAAAGCTTCAGGCATAGGAAGAATTAAATAAGAGTGTAAGTTATTGTAAATAACAAAGCAGGGGGCCGAAGGGTTTAAATAGTTGTGAAAGCTATACAGCTTTGGCAATAATCCTCTAATTTTGTAGAGTTTCATAACGACCTATAAGTATGAGTGATATCACAACATTGCCCCCGCTGACAGCCAAAGATTTTTCCACCGACCAGGAAGGTCGCTGGTGCCCCGGCTGCGGCGATTATTCGATTCTTGCGCAGGTACAGAAAGTAATGCCAACACTGGGTATAGCCCGTGAGAATATCGTGTTTATTTCAGGAATTGGCTGTAGCAGCCGCTTCCCTTATTATATGAATACGTATGGCATGCATTCGATCCATGGCCGTGCTACAGCAGTAGCCAGTGGATTGAAAGCATCGCGTCCTGAACTGAGTGTATGGATCATTACCGGTGACGGTGACAGCTTGAGTATCGGCGGTAATCATACTATCCATTTATTGCGCCGCAATCTCAACGTAAACATTTTATTGTTTAATAACCAGATATATGGTCTGACCAAAGGACAATACTCACCTACGTCAGAAGAAAATAAAGTAACGAAATCAACACCTTTCGGAAGTATCGATCACCCATTCAACCCACTCGCACTTGCACTCGGTGCAGATGCTACGTTTGTTGCGCGTACCATGGATCGTGATCCGAAACATTTACAAACTTCTTTATTAAGAGCCAATCAACATCATGGCACCTCCTTCCTGGAGATCTATCAAAACTGTAACATCTTTAATGATGGCGCTTTTGAAATCTATACGGAGAAAGGAAGTAAGCCACAGGAAACATTGTTCCTTGAACAAGGAAAGCCATTGACATTTGGCGCTGGTGCTGATAAAGGTATCAAACTTGATGGCTTTACGCCAAAAGTGGTAAGCCTCAGCGATGGTCACAGTGCTGATGATCTGTGGATACATGACGAACATGATATTTATAAAGCACAGATACTTGTTCGCATATTTGATGATCCGAAAATAGAGGGTCACCTGCCACGTCCATTCGGTGTATTTTATCAAACAGACAGACCATGCTATGAAGAAGTAATGGCTATGCAGATAGAAGATGCAAAGGCGAGAAAAGCAGCTGATCTTGATAAGCTGTTAAGAGGAAATGAAGTGTGGGTGATACAGTAAGAATTAGAAATAAGAAATTTTTAATAAGAAATGAGAAAGCGGGTGTACTGCTTTCTCATTTTACTTTTAAGAATAAAATAATTTCAGACAGACCCTTGGCCCATCGTTTCAACCATGGATTTTCGATAATATAAAGGAGCGTTATTTAATAATCAATTCAATCGGGTCAATAGGCTTCGACACCTTATCTCCTCCATACGATGTAATTCCGGAGAATAAAACATGATCATTTACTTGTATTAATTCGAAAAGATCACGGACATCTTTATTGAAGATGTTTTTTACAGAATGGAGTGTTCGTATAACGTCACCGTTTCTAAAAATAGTAACAGAAAAGCTATCTATTGTGCAACTTATTTCAAATCCTGGAATCAGCCACGAGCAACCTACACCTTGTTGTGCTTTTAAAGCTCCCTTCGTTATGCTATCATTTCTTATTCCTCCGACCTGGGCGATTTGTTTTGGTAATGGTCTGACCTCTACATAAAAATCACCAACCTTTTTAAGTGTATTACCCTTCTTTATATTTATAGCAATAGGAGTTACTCCGCCTTTGGTTCCTCTGTAAATAAAAACATCTCCTTCTTTGGTAATGGAACCATTGTCGGTTGTTAATACAATCTTTTTTGTAGAAGTATTTTCTATTGTACAGGAAATAGCATTGTCAATACCTAAATAAACGTAGGAGTTAATAGCCAGTACTCGTGCCGTGAAATTTTGGGAATAAATAGCTGAAGTTGCAAAAAGAAAAAGAACAGCCAGAAAAATCTTATTCATGATCGTTTTTTTAATAAAACGATCATTCGGTGCATTTTAATATGTACCTGGTCTATACAGTCGCTAATTCTTTATTGGCATTCTCAAATATCTTCTTCTTCTTACTTTCATACCACCACTTTGGTGCTGTTTTTTTCATCATGGTATCAATGCTGCGCATACCAAAAAGGTTCCATACGCCTTTGAGTTTGCCGGCGAGTGATGGCTGCAATGCACGAAGACTCATAGCAAAACCGCTATCAAGATATTCCATATGGTGCCAGTAGCCGGCCGGCATGAATAATGTATCGCCCGGTTCTAAAATAAAATCAAATCCTTCTGCCAGTTTCAATGCAGGGAACTGTTGATAGTCTGGTGTGCCATTTTGTTCATAGTAATTAGAAAAATCGGCGAGACTCAATACTTCAAATGGTTTGCGATAAAGTTTGTGCTGCTCACTGAATGGAAACATCAGCACTCTTTTTCTCCCACCAAATTGTGTATGCAGAATATGTGACAGATCGATATCGAAGTGCATGTGTGTAATGCTGGTAGCGCCACCGGTAAAAAGCATCGGGTATTTTTTTACAAAACCCGTCATCATATGTTCGGGCCAGGTAAAATCATTGATCAGTTGTGGAGCATGATCGAAGATGTTGAACAAAAATATTCTCCAGCCAGCTGGTCCCGTGCTGATCATGTCAATGTATTCGCCAAAGGTTTTATAATCGTCGGCTTTATTGATAGGTGTATAAGCGTCGCTTTTTACGTTATTGTACAATGGCACCTGCTTGTCACCTACCAGTTGTTTAAAATATTCCCAGTTCCATTTAGTATAAGCGGGCCAGTTCTTAGCAAGATCCTTTATAACAACAGGGGTGCCCGGGCGGTAAAAATCTTTTTTAAACACCTCCGGATCGATCGTGTCAACAGTTGTTACAGGTCTCAGATGCATGGTTATGCAGTTTATACAAGATAATGTACAAGGAAAATTACAAATTGTCTTACAATTACCAGTCCGGATAGAATAATTTTGCAGAATATTTTTGATCTTTCCACATTATTCACAAGATGTTACTTCAAATTCATCCCGATAATCCGCAGCCCCGTCTGATCAGGACCGTTGTTGAGTCCTTAGAAAGAGGCGGCACCATTATTTATCCGACAGATACCATTTATGGATTGGGTTGTGATATCCTGCAACACAGAGCCATTGAAAAAATTTGCCGTATCAAGCAGGTTGACCCTAAAAAAGCGCAGCTTTCTTTTATTTGTTCGGATCTGAGTCACCTTAGTGAGTATGCCAAGCAAATACCTACATCCACCTTTCGTTTGCTCAAGGAATATTTGCCCGGCCCTTACACATTTATTTTACCAGCGAGTAAAATGGTGCCTAAAATTCTTCAGAGTAAAAAAGATACGATAGGTCTGCGTATACCCGACAATAATATTGCCTGTGCTATCATCAGGGAGTTGGGGCGCCCGATCCTTAGTGCTTCTTTACCCGGAGAAATGATCGAAGATTACACTGATCCCGAGATCATGCATCAGAATTTTATGAACCAGGTTGACCTGGTAGTTGATGGCGGTATTGGTGGCAGCATTCCTTCTACCATCATCGATTGTACCGGTGATGAACCAGTTGTTATGCGTGAAGGTCTCGGACCATGGAACGGGTAATGCTATTGTAAATTTATTACCATATGCAGCATCTTGTTTTGCGCAGGGGTCTGCTGAATACCTAAGAACAAAATCACATGCCAACAAAACTGCTAACTGCACTTTTATCAGTGCTTATCTTTTGCTCCTGTCACACCCCACGCTATATCTATTCGCCTTCCAATCCGAATAATCCTATGTTTCATGAAAAAGGTGAATCGAAACTGGCCGCTTATTATTCCGGAACGGATAATAACCCCAGAGGTCATAAGAACATTGGCTATGATTTACAGGGGGCGTATGCTATCAGCGATCATTTTGCGGTGACAGCCAGTTATTTTAACCGAAGAGAAAGAGATATATATGATTCAACACACGGAACAACACCCAATAACTATAATTACTTCAATAGCTCCAGAGTAAATTATAAAAGAAACCTTGTTGAATTTGGCGCTGGTGTTTTTGAACCACTCAATCAGCGGCATACAATATATTTCAGTTTGTATGGAGGATTGGGATTTGGAAAATTTTATATTAAGGATGATGGTATTGATAAAAATTTGTTAACCTACACACGTTTTCATAATGCCAATGTTTTCAAATATTATTTTATGCCATCACTTTATTTTGGTGGAGAACATGTAAAATATCATTTGGGACTGCGTTTTTCAGGAATGCATTATTCAAAAATAGAAACTTCCTATACCGATCCTGAATTAAATTATTTCAAATTGAATGCTGTTCCCGGTCGTACATTGTTTTTTATAGAACCGGTTTCTTCTTTACAATTTACTATTCCTAAATGTGACTGGTTAAGAATAGAACTTGGTATCACGTTTTCTTCAGATCCTGATAAAGAAGACGCGCCAAAGGCAAGAAATGTTTGCCCTTCTATTGGTTTGCTGT
>JBDTPD010000396.1:0-4757 GCA_039932855.1 Chitinophagaceae bacterium
TAGTAATATAATTTAATGTATTGTAATTGCACCAGATGATTTAGTGGAATTTTTTTATTGACAACCAAACGTTTCAATAATGAATATTTTGGTTGAAGAATGTTTGAACCAATTTTCCAAGCGTTATCTGAGTCATAATCAGTATAATGTGTCAAATTTTTTATTTTCAAGATACTCGCGGTTTACATCAGTGATCTCATATTCTCCACGTGGTGAAGGTTTCAGATTCTTAGCAATGTTTACAACGGTATTATCATAAAAATATAATCCGGGTACCGCATAACTCGATTTTGGTTGCGTCGGTTTTTCTTCAATAGAAATTGCTTTCATTGATTTATCAAACTCGACAACACCGTAACGTTCCGGGTCCGATACTTCATAAGCGAAAACATAACCACCTTCTACATTATTTAAAGAGCGTAATGTTTCTACAAGACCGGCGCCATAAAAAATATTATCCCCCAGTATCAGCGCTACTTTATCATTTCCGATAAATGATTCACCAATAACAAATGCCTGCGCAAGACCATTAGGCACTTCCTGTATAGCATATTCAAAGCGACAACCAACATGGCTACCATCGCCTAGTAATCTTTTGAAAGCGGGGTTGTCTTCTGGTGTAGTGATGATAAGAATCTCGCGGATACCAGCCATCATAAGAATTGATAGCGGGTAATAGATCATCGGCTTATCATAGATAGGCATTAGCTGTTTGCTAATAGCTTTCGTTATTGGATAAAGCCTAGTGCCAGAACCGCCTGCGAGAATTATACCTTTCATTGAGAGAAAGTTGAATAGTTGTTGAAGAGTTGAATAGTTTTAAACACAGATGATACGACTTATAAGGATTTCACAGAATTACTGATACATATATGAACAATCTGTGAAATCTTATTTGATCCTTTCATCCGTGTTCATTTTTTACTCGTACATGTTTTCGTAGTATTTCTGATACTCACCACTAGTGACATGCTGGAGCCATTCAGTGTTATCAAGATACCAATCTATTGTTTGGCTCAATCCTTCTTCAAATGTTACAGTTGGTTTCCAACCGAGTTCTTTATTGATCTTCGATGCGTCGATGGCGTATCTTCTATCGTGACCCGGTCTGTCTTTTACATACGTAATCAGCTTTTCACTTTCACCCGGAGCACGTTTCAATTTCTCATTCATTAATGTGCAAAGCAATTTGACGAGGTCAATATTTTTCCATTCATTGAAACCGCCAATGTTATACGTGTCGCCTGTTTTTCCTTTATGAAAAATAAGATCGATAGCAATCGCATGATCTTTTACAAATAACCAATCTCTTGTATACAGGCCATCACCATAAACAGGCAATGGTTTACTATTAATAATGTTATTGATAAATAACGGGATCAATTTTTCAGGGAAATGATTGGGGCCATAATTGTTGGAGCAATTACTAACAACAACGGGCATTTCATACGTATCATAATATGCTCTTACAAAATGATCCGATGCTGCTTTGGATGCACTGTATGGTGAATGCGGATCGTACTTCGTGTCTTCCGTAAAAAATCCTGTATCTCCGAGAGCACCAAACACTTCATCTGTAGAAACATGATAGAAACGCTTGCCTTCCATTTCTCCTTTCCATGCTTTCTTTGCAGCGTTGAGCAAGTTGACTGTACCAACAACATTGGTATACACAAAATCAGTCGGGGAAAGAATAGAACGGTCTACATGCGATTCTGCTGCAAGATGAATTACTCCATCCGGCTTATAATCAGCAAATAATTCATCGAGCTGTTTGGTATCGAGAATATCTGCTTTTTCAAAAATGTAATTCTTGCTTTTTTCAATATCACGGAGGTTTTCGAGATTGCCTGCATAGGTCAATGCATCGAGGTTGACGATGCGATAGTCAGGATATTTTTTTACAAATAACCTTATAACATGCGAACCAATAAAACCTGCGCCACCCGTTATGATGATCGTCTTTGACATACTACTATACAATTTATAACCGGTCAGGATTACTCTTATACCATTCGAACGTGACCTTTAATCCATCTTCTACTGACGTAGCTGGCTGATAACCGAGTAATGTTTGTGCTTTTGAAATATCAGCGAGACTATGTTTTACATCACCAGCTCTTTCTGGTCCATATAATGGTTGTAATGAACTGCCAGCTTGTTTTCTTAAATTTTCAAAAAGAGCCGCCAATGAAGTTTGCTGACCGCAGGCAATATTATAAACCTCGTTCACTGCATTCTTATTGGTTGTAAACATCGCCGCAATATTCGCTCCAACAGCGTTGTCGACATAGGTAAAATCGCGGCTATGACTTCCATCACCATTGATAACCGGCGATTTATTCTCCAAAATTGCCTTTACAAAAAGTGGAATGACCGCAGCATACGGCCCTTGCGGGTTTTGTTTTGGCCCAAAAATATTAAAGTAGCGGAGGCCGATAAATTCCATTCCATACAAACTGGAATAGACCTGCGCGTATAATTCATTTACATATTTAGTAACTGCATAGGGAGAAAGCGGGTTACCGATCTGGTGCTCCACTTTAGGAAGACCGGGATGATCGCCATAAGTAGAAGAACTGGCTGCATACACCACGCGTCTTACTTTCTTTTCTTTCGCTGCAGTAAAAATATTGAGTGTACCAGTGATGTTGACTTCATTTGTTGTCAGCGGATCATTGATAGAACGTGGTACTGAACCCAATGCTGCCTGGTGAGAAATATAATCAATGCCGTCACACGCATCGAGGCAGGTTTTATAATCTCTTATATCACCATTAATAAATTCAAAACGGGAGGATGTAAGATGCTCTATGTTTTGCAGAGAGCCTGTTGCCAGGTTATCAAACACACGTACCAGGCTGATATTATTATCAGCTGATAGTTTTTCTGCAAGATTGGATCCAATAAACCCGGCACCGCCGGTAATTAAAATACGCATGGAGTAAACTTTACCTTCTTCTTCTTTTACCGAACCAATTTCTTGGATCAAGTTTGCGAAGCCATTTTTCAACAAAATTTTCCGGTGCTACTTCTTCTTCATAGTAGCTGCTCTTCTGACCATAGCCGTAACCATAGCCATAGCGACCATATCCATAATAACCGTAACCCGGTTTCACTTTCACGTCGTTGATAACGATAGATACACGAGGTAATTTTTTCTCGCGATAAAATTCATCGATAAGCGCTACCTGCTTCTTGAATGTATGCCCCTGGCGAACGAGATATAATGTACAATCTGCAAACTTACCAAGCGTCATCGCATCACTCACCATTCCTACCGGCGCTGTATCTACATAAATTACAGCGAAGTGTTCACGCAGCCAGGCAAACATTTCAGTGACTTTTGCATCCAATAATAATTCAGATGGGTTTGGAGGAATAGGTCCGCAGGGTAGTACGAATAAATTTTCAACATCAGGCACAGGTACAATTAAGTCTTTCAGGTCAGCTTTTCCAACAAGGTAATTACTGATACCAGATTTCTTACTCATGCCCAATCCTGATAATACTTTGGGCTTACGTATATCAAACTCAAGAATGATGGTTTTTTTTCCTGTCAATGAGAATACCGCGCCCATATTGGTACTGACGAAGGATTTACCCTCACCACTGAATGATGAGGTAACAAGAATGACGGGATTTTCTATTTTGGGTAAAATGTATTGAAGATTCGATCGGATGATACGGAACTGTTCCGCTACCATGCTTCGGCTCGTTTTATTTACGATCAGTGTTTTTTCAGAATAAGAGTGGCCAACTTCTCCCAATATCGGGGCGCCGGTGATCTTTTCAATATCGAAACGTGTGCTTACTTTATCATTGACTACTTCACCGATGAAGATGATGATAGCAGGCAAACCAATACCAACGAGAATAGCAAGAATTTGTATCGCGCGTTTATTAGGTTTTACCGGGCTATTAGACGCGCCGGCTTTATCAATAATTTTTGAATTGGAAATAGTTGATGCCCGACCGATAGCAGCCTCTTCTCTTTTTTGTTGTAATAAAGCATTAAGAGCAATCTTGGTATTGATCTGCCTTTCCATTTCTACCAGGTCTTTTGTTTTGAAAGGCATGTCCTGCAATTGCGATTGCTCCTTATCACTTTTCTTTTTCAATACATTGATAGCGCCGCCGTAAACAACCTGTAGATTTTTCAGATTCTCTAAAATGCTTTGTCTTGATTTTTCAATCTGACCCTCGATTTCAATAACAGTTGGGTTACCTGTTGGCACATTTGCATCAACCAATGCGCGACGTTCCAATTGAGCTTTATTATAAACACTAACGAGGTCATTCAGCGTGAGATCTTCGAGACCAAGTGATGAAGGAACGATGTTGTATTGATTTTCTTTATCCTTCAGGTAACCTTGAATCTCGCTTGCTATGATCAATCTTGCCTGCTGTTCGCTGATTGCTTTTTCTGCTTCACTGATCTTTGCAAATGCTTCACTGGATTGTGCCTCTACATCGATCAAACCATTCCTTTGTTTATACTCGAGATATTTTAATTGAAGTGTATCTAATTCGCTGGATAAAATTTTCAATCGGCCATCAATAAATCCGAGCATCTGGTCAGTAGAATAATTGCTCTGTTCTACTGTCATTGAATCATACTGCACCATGAGACTGTTGATGATATCAGCAGCCATTTGGGCATTGGTGTATTGAAAACCGATAGATAAAATTCCTGTACCCGGCGTTTTTGGTTGCACTTTTACCTGGCTCGCGAGCCCGGCAGCGACAGCAAGCGT
>JBDTPD010000397.1:0-4740 GCA_039932855.1 Chitinophagaceae bacterium
CGATATTGTTGATCAATTCCTGGATCAATACGGTTTTACCTACACCCGCACCACCGAACAGACCGATCTTACCACCTTTTGCATAAGGCTCGATCAGGTCAATTACTTTGATACCGGTAAATAACACTTCCGAAGCTGTGCTGAGGTTTTCAAACAACGGAGGTAAGGCGTGGATCGGACGTCCACCTTTTTTAGATACAGCAGGTAAACCATCAATCGGGTCGCCGGTTACATTAAACAAACGGCCCTTGATCGCTTCACCTACTGGCATCGCAATCGCAATACCTGTATCAACTACCTGTGTACCGCGAACCAATCCTTCAGTACCATCCATTGCGATACAACGAACGCTGTCTTCTCCAAGGTGCTGCTGTACTTCAAGAATGAGTTTTTCACCATTCTCTCTTTGTATTTCCAGCGCATTATAAATTTCCGGGAGTTTGCCATCGAATTGTACGTCGATGACCGCACCGATGATCTGTTTTACTTTACCAACATTTGCCATATATGGAGAGTATGTTTATTTTGGCCGCAAAGGTAAGGCTGGGGCATTAATCCTCCAATTTGAAAATACCTTAATTTTCAGTCGTGGATAACCTGTTAGAACCACCTGAAAGACCAAATTCCCGCTTAAAACCCCATTTTCGCCAGCCTTTGATCACCCTTATAAAGATTTTTTAGAAAATTTGTCCGAAGCCGTTCCCGTCATTCGTCTTTACCCTGATACAATTGTATTGACCCCGAAATAAAATAGTACACTCAAAAATTTCAAATTATGGAAAAGTTCATGCTTATTTTTCACGGTGGAATGCACGGTGGTGCAAGTCCGGAAGCCCTACAGGGTAATATGGGTAAATGGATGGGCTGGATCGACAAACTGGCAAAAAATGATCAGTACGTTAGCGGCGAACCCCTGTTACCCGGCGGTAAACTAATAAAAGGCAATGCCAAATCAGTTACGGATGGCCCCTATACCGAAGGCAAAGAAGTAGTCGGCGGTTACTTTATCATTAATGCAAAAGATATGGATGAAGCCATTGCCCTTTGCAAAGACTATCCTGATTTCGAGATTGGCGGATCTATCCAGGTTAGACAAGTGATGAAAATGTAATGAAATTCAAAATGCAAAAGTCAAAAAACACCTGCGTTATGGCGGATAGCTTGATTTTTGACTTTTGCATTTTGAATTTTGAATTTACTTACTGTAAATTCCCTCCATGACCAACACTCCCGTCAACCAATTAGTAGATCATCTCTTCCGGCACGAATCAGGAAAGATGGTAGCTGTGTTGTCCCGGTTACTTGGTTTGCAAAATTTAGAAACAGCACAGGATATCGTTCAGGATACTTTGTTGAAAGCGATGAATGCCTGGAGTTTTGGACAATTACCAGAAAACCCATCGGCCTGGTTATATCGTGTAGCACAAAATCAGGCCATTGATTTTTTACGCAAGAAAAAAAAATTTCGCCAGCTCAGCCCTCAATACGCTTACCTGCTGGAGTCGGAATGGACACTCTCCCCTACTGTTAATAATTTATTCTTAGAAAATGAAATACAGGATAGCCAATTGCGAATGATGTTTGCGTGTTGTCATCCTGCTATTCCTGAAGAATCACAAGTGGCGCTTACATTGAAAGTATTATGTGGATTGAGTGTAGAGGAGATCGCCAAAGCATTTCTTTCATCGGAAGAAACGATCAGCAAAAGGATCTATCGCGCTCGTGAAAAAATAAGAGCAGAAAATATTGAACCGGATGTACCAGCTGCCGGGCAATTACCAGCAAGACTCGATGTAGTATTAAAATCGCTGTACCTGTTATTTAACGAAGGCTATAATTCTTCTCATCCTGATCAGCTTATCCGCGAGGATCTCTGTGCAGAATCAATAAGACTTTGTCATTTACTCACTCATCAATCATTCACTTCCTATCCGCGTGTGAAAGCATTGCTGGCTCTGATGTGTTTTCAATCATCGAGACTGACTGCACGACTGGATGATAATAATCAAATCATTTTATTAAAATACCAGGACCGTAGTAAATGGCATCGTGACCTGGTACAAAAAGGACTTGACTATCTCGAAGAAGCTGCTGAGCCATTTGAAATTTCTACCTATCATTTCGAAGCGGCGATTGCTTCTATACATGCGGTGGCACCCACTTTTGAAGAAACAGACTGGAAATCTATTTATCATTTATATGAAATGCTTTATCAGCTGCAACCAAACCCCGTAGTAGCGATGAATAAGGCTATCGCTTCTTCCTATGCTATCAGCAAACAAAAAGCGCTGGATGAATTGCATATCATCAAAGGACTGGATCATCATCATCTTTACCACGCAAGTATCGGAGAAATATATCTTGACATGGGTAACAAACAAAAGGCCCTTGAATATTTTCAAAAAGCATTTGGTCTTACACCATCGCAGGTAGAGCAGCAGCTCTTGTTGTATAAGATTAGTCTTTGTAATTGAGAAGCTGTTAGCTTTTAGCTATTAGTTGTTAGCGCTTATCGCAGGTATATTATATTAAAGTCTGGAAGCTAGCAGCTAATAGCTAAAACCTTTTCTCCTAACTTTGCTTCATGCAACTCATTGAGGTCCTAACGCCTGCTCAGGCAAAAGAATTTATCGGGGTTAATATTTTTATCAACCGTAATGATAAAAATTATATTCAGCCGCTGGAAAAAGATGTAACAGAAGTATTTGATCCGAAGAAGAATAAAACATTTCGCCAGGGAGAAATTGCACGCTGGATATTAAAAGATGGAGAAGGAAAATTCGCCGGTCGCATTGCTGCATTTGTCAATAAAAAATATAAGAATAAAGGAGATGATGTACCTGTTGGTGGTGTTGGCTTTTTCGATTGCATTGATGATCAGGCGGCTGCCGATATGTTGTTTGATGTAGCCAAGCATTGGCTGATACAACGCGGTATGGAAGCAATGGATGGCCCTATCAACTTTGGAGAAAGAGATCGTTGGTGGGGATTGATCGTAAAAGGTTTTGAGCCACCATTGTATTGCATGAACTACAATCAACCTTATTACCAGGCATTATTTGAAAACTATGGTTTTAAGAATTTTTACAACCAGATTTGTTTTGCGTTAAAAGCAAAGGACAGGCTGGTTCAAAAATATTATGACCGACACGCCGATTGTGCAAAGGATCCTAATTATAGTTCTGCTCATATCAAAAAAGATCAGCTTGATAAATTCGCCGCTGATTTTACGATCGTTTACAATAAAGCATGGGCCGGTCATGGTGGCGCGAAACATCTGGAAGAAAAAGTGGTCAGGAAAATGTTTCAATCGATGAAACCGGTAATGGATGAGCGTATCAACTGGTTTGTATATTATAAAGGAGAACCGATCGCCATCTGGATCAATCTGCCGGATCTGAATCAGTGGTTTAAATATTTACATGGGAAATTCGGTCTCTTTCACAAACTAAAATTCCTTTGGACCAAAGCGACGAAGAAGAATAAAAAATTCACGGGTATCGTCTTTGGTATTGTACCAGCGTTTCATGGCAAAGGCGTAGACAGCTATATGATCGTGGAAGGATGTCGTGTGATCCAGCAATTAACGATCACTAATGGAGTTTATAATATCGGCAAACCGATCTATGATGATTATGAAATGCAATGGATCGGTCAGTTCAATCCAAAGATGATCAATGTGGCAGAAGGACTCGGCACTTACCGCAGTCGCATATTAACTACTTACCGTTATTTATTTGACAGAACGAAGGAATTTCAACCACACCCGATTTTATTGTGAGTTGTGAGTAGGCATGTTATCAATAGCGTTCAAATTATTGCTCACTACTCACTAGAAGGCTACTCCAACCTGCGCCATAAAATACCTCACCGGCGCTCTTCCTACATAATATTCCAGTTGACCATTGGAAGAATTATAAGCAAGTGAGTTGCGGATAACATATTTGATACTATTGCCTCTGTTGTAAGAAACCCTGAATGTAAATCTTGGCTCATCTTCTTTCTTTCTTCCAAATGTGCATCCGAATGCTATTCCTTTATTAAAACCAACACTGGAATAACCACCAAAATCAAAAGAAGGCACTCCCAGACTCGATTCAATGGCATTCAGATTTTCTTTAGTAGTTGATAAATAAAAATTACCACCGGCTAGTAGTTCTATAAAAGGAGTAACAACTTCAGGTTCTGCCGGCCTTAGTTGAATGATGCCATTTAACTGAAGAATACCATAACTGGTTTTATAACTTCCACTATTTCCATTGATATTCACTTCTGAAAGAAAACGTCCGTAATAAGAATACCCGGCTTCTCCGCCGATACGCAAAGGACTGTTGCGTTTATTATGGCCCCAGCTGAACGGATTGGTTAAGCCGCAGATGCCAAGTCCGAAACCAAGATTTCCCATTTTATTTTTTACGGCCTCCTGCATGGCTTTGGAAGGAAATCCTACCTGTAAAGCAAACAATCCATTGGCGGCTTCTACATCTCTTTTCTTTATATACGTTTGTGCCCAGGACGTACCATTAAAAAAAACAATTGACAGGATAAGGACAATAATCCGAATATATCTCATAGCGGGGTTTTGAAAGGTTTACGGGCTGAAATTAGGTATTAAAGCATTGAGAAATTTTAAAAAGCATTGGGAAATTTCTTAAACCTATAGGTTTGCCATTTACGATAAGTACATAATTACAGAACAACCTTATAGGTTAGCAAATTTCTCAATTCCAAAATTTCCCA
>JBDTPD010000398.1:0-4720 GCA_039932855.1 Chitinophagaceae bacterium
GTTGTTGGATCAAGATTGAGTGCGGAGCTTATAAGGCCGCCGAACTCACGGTTCACTTCACCAACACCACTATTCACTGAATGGCTATAACCAAGATTTTCACCAAAGCTTATCCATTTAGCTGGTTTGAATAATGTATTGACGCGGAAGTTTATTCTTTTCCATTTAGAAATATCGGTAGCAACTACACCATCGATCTGATTATAGCCGAATGATGTATAATAAGTTGCTTTATCATTACCACCACTCACGCTTAATTCATGATTCATTTTTGGTGCACTGTAATTGAAAATTTCTTTTTGCCAGTCAGTTCCTTTACCGAGTGCGGCAGGATTTGCAAAGGCAGGAGCGCTACCCGCTGCTACCAGTGCCTGGTTGCGGAGCGTAGCATATTGTTCAGCATTCAGTACGCCTACTTTTTTACTTGGACTTTGAATACCAAAATATCCTGAATAGTTAACTCTTAATGTTCCGGCTTTACCTTTTTTAGTAGTAATGAGGATAACACCTGCAGCAGCACGTGTACCGTAGATAGCGGCCGAGGCACCATCTTTCAATACTTCAATAGATTCGATATCGTCCTGGTTCAGATAACCAATACCACCATTGTCGATAACTACTCCATCAACAACCCATAATGGTTCGTTCTTACCGTTACCAAAAGAGGTAAACCCTCTGAGGCGGACAGTTGCTGATGCACCGGGCTGACCATTTGATGAAGAGATAGTCAAACCTGAAGTACGACCTTGTAAAGATTGTTCTACTCTTACTACTGGTTGATTTTCCAGGTCGGCAGCGCGGACACTGGAGATAGCACCGGTTACTACACTTTTTCTTTGAACACCATATCCCACGACGATTACTTCATCAAGTTTGGATGAAGCAGTTTCTTCCAGTTGAACAGAAACTGTTCCATTAGATGGAATACTTATTTCCTGTGAAGCCAGACCTACATAAGAGATAACGAAGGTCTTCGCATTTTCGGGAATTGTGATTTTGAAATTACCACCGTTGTCGGTTGTAGTGGCGATGTTTGATCCTTTAATTGAGATTGTGGCCCCGGCGAGAGCTTCACCGTTTGATTTCGAAACAACTTTACCGGATACTAAGCGGCCCTGAGAGAAGGCGGACAGGTAAAGAAGTTGGAAAAATAGTAGCGCACAGACAGAACGTAGAAGTTTTACTTTCATAACGCAAGCATTTAGTCGTTTGGTTAAAAAACGTTGACACATTTAACAAATTGAAAGTATCGATACACGAATCCGTTATCAAAAAAACACCTACGTCAATCCTACGTCAGGAAAAAAAAATTGAAGCAGGTATTTTTTATCCTACTTCAACTAATGCCTAAAGAAAATGATTTTCAATTATTTAGAGTGCTATTAGCAATGCCTGTAGTCTACTGCTTGCTGCTGCAATTAGTGTGTAATGGACGTTTATTTTTTATCGGGAAAAAAGGCAAATTTGTACGCCGCAGTACGTCAAACGAAGATTGCCGTATCCACAAAAGACACCTGTAATCGGTTCCAGATTTTAACATTTGAGGGGAAATGAGTGGGTGAAATGGAGCCACGTTTTCTTTCATTAATGGAAATATGATGACATTCGTAGATTAAAAAGCCACGGCGGTCTGGCAGTATCTTGTAAAATCTGGTAGGATTATATATATAGGTACGATGTTACTTAATTTCCTCCCACCCCAGGGTCCTATATTTTTCTAATAAATATGCTTCCACCACTCGATTATATTGAAGTAATTTTTCCATCGGCGCCGGAGGGCAATCTCCCATTACAAAATATTTGAGAATAAATCCATCGTTATATTTTCTGCCTGGCGGTGGCATTTGAGGCGCAAAACCTGTGCAACAAAACATCCATGCCACGCGATGTTTGATGTCATATAAAGCCTGAAGTGAGTCCCAGGTATTGGTAGTATATAGCTTGATTATTTGTTCCGGAATATTTGCACTTAGTAGCGTATCTATAATCTGCCCTGTTGCGAATAAATATGATACTTTGATTTTTTTCTTTTTACTAATGATTAAAAATATGCCAGATGAATCAGTTATTACGTCATTTTTCTTACCCACATTTAACCTAAACTGATGAACAGGCTTACCATCAATTTGGGATAGCACTTGTCCACGAATAGTATCCTGGCTGAGTGCCTCAATGGATATAATCAGGAATAAAAAGGAAAGGATAATTCTCATCATTGTAAAAGGATGCAAAAACAGGCCATTTTGCATAAATGGATATCTATTAAAATCTTTCCCATCTTTGTAAAAATATGTTGACCTATGGATATCAATCTCATCGTCACCGGCGCTACCGGCATGGTCGGTGAAGGCGTACTTTTTGAATGCCTGGAACATCCGGCTATTAAGCAGGTATTGATGGTGAATCGAAAACATTATGAACTTACCCACTCCAAATTAAAAGAACTGATCGTTCCCGATTTCTTTGATCTTACTAAAGTAACCGGGCAATTGACCAGCTACAACGCTTGCTTTTTCTGTGCGGGGGTAAGTTCGGTGGGAATGAAAGAACCGGAATATCATCATGTTACTTATGATCTGACATTGAATTTTGCGCAAACAGTAGCGAATCTTAATCCAGACATGATCTTTACTTATGTATCGGGTAGTCATACCGACAGTTCTGAGAAAGGACGCAGTATGTGGGCGCGGGTAAAAGGAAAAACGGAGAATGCGTTGATGCGACTGGCTTTTAAAAAGGTATATAATTTCCGGCCGGGTATCATGAAGCCAACACCCGGACAAAAAAATATCAAAGGCTTTTATAAAGTTATTAAAGCACTTTATCCTTTCTTTCATCTCATTATGCCCGCGCAGACCAGCACACTTAAAGAAGTAGGCGTGGCTATGATCAATAGTGTTGTAAAAGGTTATCCGAAATCCATTCTTGAGATAAGCGATATAAAAGATCTGGCAAAAGGATAATCGTATGTTGAAATTTCTTCAGCTTATGACTTGAATTTGACGCAGAGAACCACAAAGAAGCACAGAGAACCACAGAGAGTTAAATAGGTATAAAAACTCTGTGGTTCTCTGTGTAGTAAAACAAATTATAAGCTGAAAACATTCCTGATCATTCAAATTTAAATACCCTGAATGAATGTGGTTTCAAAGAAATAGAAAAAACATTCGTTCCATTATTCTTAGGCTCCATCCAGAAACGCTGCGGATCACGCGCTGCGCCACTGATCGTTTCATTTGTTTGCAAATCGATCAGCTTTGTATAAGGTTTTATTGTTACAATATTAATTGGCGTTGAGGCCGGCAAGAATGATTCGACAATACAGGTATTATTGTCATACACATATAAGCTTACATTCGCCGGCCCCTCAATATGCACTTTCATCTGTCCCCCTAATGCCTTGCGGATAATATTTAATACTTCAGGAGGCAAATTATATAAGTCAGCGAAATTGTCAGGAATAGTTAGCACATAAAACTTTCCTTTTGAATAGTCTGCTTCATGCAGGATCGGCCAGCCATTAGGACCATCAAGACCAGAAGCCATCTCCCATGAATCATTAGTGAGATAAGTAATTTGCGGGATCAATATTTCTTTTTCTGTATGTACCATCGAACGACCCACCATAAAATCTTTTACCAGCGCTTTCCTGTCAGAGCACCTGATCTCTGCAATATCATTGATGCCTTTATCTTGCAACGCTCTTAGTAATCCTGACGTAATGATCACAGACTTTCCTTGTGTCAGTTGTTTTTTTATTTTATTGACAATATCCGCATCAAATTTTGCTTCTTCGGTTAATAAAATAATACTATCGGCTGCAGGAAAATCCGGATGCTCGTCCATCGGAAGACCGATCATTCCTAAATAGTTTTGTAAAAAATCTTCACCAGTAGCGTGCCATGGACGATAACTTTTAATACCAATAGGATTACCCAATTTTCCCAGGAACTGATCTACTGTTTCAAAAGCAAATCCTGCAGCTCTGGCAATGGTAGTGGGCTTTTCAGGTTTGCCGCCGGTAAGATTAACCGGCTCCATCATTTTATCAAAATCAAAACTTGTTTGTTGTCCCTGCCATGGTGCACGATCAGTTGAAATGATCGCCCGTACCAACTGCCGGAAATCAAATAACGTTATCTCTGGTGCTTTTGCAAAAGCAGTGATCCATAATTGTTCTGCATAACGATCAAAATTTCCCATGCCTCCCGGATCAACCCAACCACCGCCATTACCACCGGGTTTAATATTATAGAAATACCGGAATATATTATACCCAAGATATTGCTGAAGATGTTGTGCACTTCTAACTGCATCGCGCGTTTCCGTACCCGTATAAATTCCACCAAACAAAGATGGCTCTGTTTCGAGGTTGAATCCTAATCCCTGGAAATGTTCATACCAGTTTGGATATTTAACTACCATCTTCACTTTCGGATTTATTGCTTTTGCAGGACCGATGACTAAATTCTTTGCGGCTTCGGTCATCAGGGAAAGACGATAGGCCGTCCAGCTTCTTGTTCCTTTTTCTTTTATAGCGCCATCATCTTTGCAATTAGTAAAAAAGAAATCATCCAGTATTACTTCATCAAAATTTTTAGCCGTGTATTCGGCAATTTCTTTTACTTTCTTACGATCATTTGGATCACTATAGCAAAATGTCTGAAAGCGATTAGGCTCACTGATGGTATATGTAATGCCACCTGCAATGGCCACTCCC
>JBDTPD010000399.1:0-4703 GCA_039932855.1 Chitinophagaceae bacterium
ACTATTGGAAATCTTCCTTTGTCTTCGCCTCATAAGCAAAACATAAGACTATTTCCAAGGCAGAAAGATTTTTACTACGCTTTGGGGGAAGAAACAAGTTCTCCCAACCAATCCAATCTGATCCATTTGTTACTGGATACCTCTTTTAATATTACTTCAGCAAAAAAAATAAAGGGTCTTCTATGGGCAGTTCCATGGAAACAGTTCTATTTAAGCAGGACTGGTCTTATTGCATTTGTAGGCCATGATGATCCGCAGGCCATGAATTATAAAACCGATCACTTTGCCGTTGTTGATTCTGCTGGCAATAACGTGATCAGTAAAAAAGTAGGAGATAATCTTTTTACACGGGCCGATTTGTATCCGGTAATTATCAATCCCGATGAAAAAAGCATCTCGTTATCTGTCGGAAACTATCCTGCTCTCGACAGCCTTAAACGAATCAATATTCCACTTTTCGGAGATACTACTCTTTATAGCTGTCTGGGCAAAGACACCTCGTTTTTTACTATAGAGCCAGTATCATTTCAAAAGACGGATCTGAATCCCGGAACTATCTATTCAAATGTAATTGAGTCATCCTTGATGCCAGTATTGTCATCAGACTTTGTTATGCAGAAACAGGAATTCTGCAAGGTAAAAAGCGTATGCAGTACGATCAAAATATCCGGCGACTCTGACTTTTGTAAACAAACTCAACAGGTCTTTATTGCAAGAAAGAATCAGGAGTGCCTGAAAAATATCACATGGCGAACCGATAATATTCCGGCTGATTTCGTTACAAAAACAGATAGCAGTATTACGATCCGGATTGATAATGCATGGAGCGGATATTTAATTGCAGAAATCAACGGCTGCGGATTAAAAGATTCTTTGCATATTGAAGCTCATGATCCACTCCAGGCATTTAGTCTTGGCGGTGAGAAAATATTATGCCCGGGAGATAGTGTCTTGCTAACTGCTCCACAGGGATATAATAACTACGAATGGAACACAGGAGAAGATTCAAATCAAATCTATGCACATCATACTGGCACCTATTCGGTTAATGTAACCGATCAATGCGGAAATACATTTTCATCGGAAATTGTTGTCAGGAAGCCATTATATACCTTACCATTCCTAAAAGACGAACAGGTTTGTCAGGGAGATTCTTTGTTCATTTTCCTATCATCTCATCTTTCTTCGTATAGCTGGAATCCAGCGGCGTCACCTCTTAATGACTCCAGTTTCTTCATTATCCCCCGGGAGAATACTTTGTATACTGTATCGGCGAGGGATCAGGATGGATGCGAATCCACAAGTAATTTCAATGTAGTTATGCAAAACTGTACCAATCAGGTATGGGTACCAAATGCATTTACTCCAAACCGTGACGGAAGAAATGATAGTTTCGGCGCGTATATTGATGGGCGCTGGCAATCATTTTCATTACAGGTATACAATCGATGGGGTCAGCTCGTTTTTAATGCTGACGAACCTTTAAAACAATGGGATGGAAAATTAAACGGTTCGGACTGTGCAACTGGCGTGTATATATGGATATGTAAATACCGGTTGTTGCACGCTAATACGCAAACAAAAAAAGGAACCGTTGTGCTGATCCGCTAAATAATAGAAGCTGGCAAGTATTATAATTTTGCATGAACATGAAATAATAAATAGCCACTACTAGCAACTAAGACTTTCTCATTAATATCCATTTCACACATTATTGCTCACGTTTATTTGAAAAATTATTTCGCACATTCAGATGGAAGTTTTTTCCTGCGTACTATTTTAATTAAATTTAGTAACCAACAACATTTCTTAATCATTAAACTTCTCATTATGAAACACACTGAAGAATTAAAAAAACCATTTTTTGCCAAACTACTTGAAGTGCAAAAAATGACACCAGCGCAGGACACACCAGGCTTCTATGAGATCACGTTAAAAATTCTTGACGACATTGAGCACACGCAGAAGTATCCATCCGACAATGATGAGTATTAAAAATTGAAGTTGAATGTGGTTGACTATTGTTTAATGGGTTTAAAGATTCTTTTTACCAATATTCAACTTTTCAACCACATTCAACTTTTTCAACTAAGTAGTAACACTGGTACCCGCTAAGTCTTTCTCATAAAAAAATCACGATCACATTATTCTAAAAATTGATATGATTTCATTTTCATATAATTGTTCATTTAGTTTTTGGTAGCATGGGTCTATTTTCTTTAAATTTATTCCATAGCAATTCACACTCACTTTTTAATCATTAAACGTTTAGTATGAAACCAAATGAACAATTAAAGCAGCCTTTTTTTGCAAAGCTGCTCGAAGCACAAAATGTAATTCCTTCTTCCGAAAGCAAGGATCAAACTCCTTCCTTCACTTTTGTAGCATTAGATGGATATCAGACCATGAAATATCCTTCAGATAACGATGAAGACGGAACAAGAATCTGATCATCATTGATGTTATCTTAAAAAACTGTAAGCAATAGCCACATGGCTATTGCTTCTTTTTCTGTTACCATGGTACTTTGTCTGACTCACTCACACGATTTCTACACGATTGATATTGTGCAGCAATACCTGCAGCAACAAGCTGTACCATCATTCCGCTTAAACACTGATGAATTTGCTATCCACGGCCGTTTCAATTATTCTTTATCACCTCATACCAATGACATATCGCTGCTGATCGATAACAAAGAAATTCACGCTTCGCAGATCAGCGCCGTATGGTACCGCAAACTGTGGGATTTAAAAATACCAGCCGAGTTGGATCATACTTACAGTAATATTTTCAACCAGGAATATATTACCTACCAGCAAATTTTTTTTAACCAACTTGCTCACTTACCCTGGATGAATGACATGCCCGCCGATCATAAGGTATGCAAGGATAAATTTTCACAGCTAACAACTGCACAGGCAGCCGGTCTGCATATACCAGAAACAATCTTCAGTAATGATCCGGGAGTGATTAAGAATTTCTTTGAACGTTGTCACGGTAATCTTATCGCGAAATTACATGGATCATTAAGCAAAAGCATGGAAGGTAATACCCCTTTTTTTCCTACAACAAAAATTACACAAAAGGATCTGGCGATGCTGGAGGATCTTCCCTATTGCCCGATGATCTTTCAACAATATATCCTGAAAGCCTATGAACTCAGGATCATTTATGTGGATGGTGATTTTTTTACCGGAAAAATTCCGCATGAAAAAGATGTAACCGACTGGCGAACCACCAGGGGCAGAGCCATACAATGGGAACGATATGAATTACCACTAAGTGTACAACAAAGTATTTCAACATTGATGCAGCAACTTGGTCTTCGCTTTGGTGCATTGGACATGATCCGGCAGATCAATGGAGATTATGTTTTTTTAGAAGTAAACCCACAGGGAGAATGGGGTATGTTGCAAAGAGACCTCGCCTATCCGATCGGCGAAACCATTGCCCAAAAATTAATAAACAGGATAAAAGATGAATAAGAAAAAAGTATTGATCATTACGCATACAAAAGATAATAATAGCGTAGATGCCGTTATCAATTTTATAAAAGAATCTGGTAGTGAAGTGATCCGTTTTGATGTGGATCGTTATCCACTCGAAATAAGCCTGACTACTCTTTACGATGGCGGCGCATGGAAAGTGTTATTCGATGATGGAAAGATCAGCACTGATCTTGCTGATGTAACGGCTATCTGGTATCGCAGAAGCTACAATCTTGGTGATGGTCTTCATAATATACTGGAAGCAGAATATGTTATTCCGGCGATGGGAGAACTAAAACGCACTTTATATGGTATGCTTGATGGATTATTTTGTTTTCAAATGGAGCGTTTCAGTGTTTACCGTCGGTTAGATAGTAAAGAAGAACAATTAAGAATGGCTATGCGTCATGGATTAAAAGTGCCTGCGACCTGTATCAGTAACGATCCGGTTGAGGTAAAAAGATTTATCCGCAGCCAGGAAAAAGTAGTCTCAAAAATGCAAAGCTCCTTTTCAATTTACAGGGAAAAAGAAGAACACGTGGTATTTACCAGTGAAATAAATGAAGATCACCTCGAGGATATGGATACATTGAAATACTGTCCGATGGTATTTCAAGAAAAAATTGAGAAGAAGCTGGAACTACGGGTGACGATTGTTGGAAATAAGATTTTCTCTTTTAGCATAGATTCACAAAGAGTAGTTAATGCAAAGGTTGATTGGCGAAAAGAAGGCGTTGCATTGCTGGAAGAATGGCAACCTTATGAATTACCAATGACTGTACAAAAAAAATTGCTGGCATTCATGGATGACTATAAACTGAATTATGGAGCCATTGATCTTATCCTTACTCCGGATGATGAATATTATTTCCTGGAAATAAATGCTGCAGGAGAATATTTCTGGCTGGATCGGCTGTGTAATAACCTCATCTCTAAACAAATCGCGGCAGTGCTTTGTGGTGACGCAGCGAGAAGAGAAGCTAACTAGCTAACAGCTAATAGCTTTAGTTAGTTAGCAATTGCTATATAATCATCTTTCTTTCTCAACCAATCAAATGCGTGATCGGTAGTAGCAAATTTTTTAAGGGAAGGGGTTAGTTTAAATGCCTGCGAAAGGTATGAGATGGCTTGTGAATAATTACGCTGGTAAGATGAAACGCTTGCGAGATTGTAAAATGCGCCACCATTTCCCGGCGCCAATTTTAATAATTT
>JBDTPD010000400.1:0-4693 GCA_039932855.1 Chitinophagaceae bacterium
AAATGGGGTGAAAAGAAATACCCTCCGCGCGACAAGGATAAGCGCGATGCAGGAGTGTTATATCATATCAATTTATATAGTGGTGATAAAGTGTGGCCACGATCACTCGAGTACCAGATCCAGGAAGGAGATTGTGGTGATTTCTGGATGACGGATAGTACAACGATTGTTTACAAGGACACACTTACTGTTCCGAAAAATTGGCTACGTGCTATCAAATTAAAAGATGCTGAAAAGCCGACCGGCGAATGGAACAAGGTAGAAGTGATTGTGAAAGATGGTATGATCACTCATTTATTAAATGGTGAAGTGGTAAACAAAGCAGGTCTTGGCAATACCAAAGAAGGAAATATATTGATTCAATGTGAAGGAGCGGAGATCTTCTATCGTAATGCAGAGATTGAGGAATTGAAATAATTACCCCCAGCCCCTAAAGGGGAGCAAAGAAGAATCAGTCTGCAGTTGGCAGTCTGCAATCTTACGCCATGGTGCGTGTCTTCACGCACCACATCTTTAATGCTTTTCCTTTCTTATAATAGATGGGTGCGTGAGGACACGCACATGGCGTAGTAAGAATTGAATATCGAACCTACCTGTCCGGCAGGCAGGTACGGAACAAGGAATTTCGAATCACGAAGCGATGGAACAGTTTGCTGATTGAATATTCAATTATCGTTCGGTCCCTTAGCCCAGGGTTTCCAACCCTGGGTTGATGTAATGAAAGTAATTTCAAATAAAAAAAGAGAATCAAATATTTCTTAAATGAGAAAACCCCGGCATGCCGGGGTTTTCTTTCTTTCAGTCGTCGGTCCAAAGCTTACTTTACTTTATTAACTACTACGTCTTCTACAACACGTGAATTCTGGTTGATAGCGAAGACTACAGTTTTGTCTGTTTTCTTTCCGATGATCTCCATTTGCAGGTCTACTGATCCTAACTCTTCAGTGTTAAGGAGGAATTTTTTAGAAATGCTTCCACCTTTTACATTGTCTTTGTAAAGAACGGTACCATCCTGATCACGGATAATAACTACGAACTCACTTTCATCAGCGTTAGTGAAGTTCAATTCAAATAAAGGCTGATTCTTGAATTTACCAAGATACTTCAGTTCTACAGGGATTACATTTTTACCGTCATTTGCAAGAGCAGCAGATGTAAATCCTACTGTGAAAATTGTTGCTAAGGCAACTGCGGTTACGCGGGCTTTAATTGATGTTTTCATAAATTCTAATTTTTTGGGGGTTTAATAGTAATTTTTTTTAATAACACACATAGTTCCATGGTTCGCAAATGCGTTCATCACACGACAAGAAATTATTATTAAATGAATGGGCAATCGGGTACAAGCAATGGATCAGGTAGCTAACTGGGCCGAAACAATCAATTGTATTTGGCGGAAGGCCTTGTTTGTTTCTTTCTGATACAAATGTATAGCGGCGAAAATGCGAACGCAAACCAACTTATAAGCAGTTTGGGAGTGTCAACCGGATCATTTTTTTAGCGAAGGCATTGATTATAAGATGATTAAGTTTATAAATCTCATTACACCCAAGGTCAATTTTTGTAGTCAAAATACTATGATAAGGCTGTTTTAAAGTCGAAAACGAGTAGAGAAATTCAAAATTCAAAAGTCAAAAGTCAAAAATGCCTTACTTTAATAGAGGCATTTTTGACTTTTGACTTTTTACTTAGCCCGCCGTCTTCATTTTCGGCTCAAATAGTCTTCCGGGCAGGCTTTTCGTAGAATCCCTGCTGGTAATTACGAGCTATTTTTAGCTGGGTACAGGCTATAAATAATTGGTTCTCAGGATGGGGATATACCGTTTATAAAATTAGCTTTTGAGGAAATATGAGGGGTATAAAAAAACACTATCTTCAGCCGCCTGCGAAAGTATAAAAACAGCTTAGCAGCAAAGGAAAACAACCAAATAGCCTGGAGATTGTTGTATAGATGATCAAGGCCCTGGCCCAGGCGGGGCAATCATAAAAAGGAGACTAAAAAAATGGCATTTAAAAAAGAGATCGAAATTATCATTGAACCGAAAGAAATTTTTGTAGGAAAAAAGGACGCACCCGTAACGCTGATGGAATTTGGGGAGTATGAAAATGAGGATTGTGCGAAAGCAAACGAAGTTGTCAAGCAATTGCTTGAAGAATACGAAGGAAAGATGAGGTTTCAATTTCGTCACTTTCCCCTTACGCTGATTCACCAGCGTAGTATGAAAGCCGGCGAAGCTGCAGTAGCAGCTGCCCAGGAAGGAAAATTCTGGGAAATGCATAACATTCTTTTCAACAACCGTCGCAGCCTGGGTACTACCAGTCTGAAACTTCACTCAAAAGAAGCTGGTGTAAGTAACAAGAAATTCCTGGACGACCTGGTAAACGGCGTGTATGGCTGGCAGGTGCAGGATGATCTGAAAGAAGGTATTGATCGTGGTGTGAATGCAAAAGAGTTACCTGCGTTCTTTATTAATGATGAGCGTTTTGTTGGTAAACCAACTTTCGCAAATCTCAGTGCAGCAATTGAACTTGCATTGAAGAAAACAAAAAAGAAAGCTCCGGCTAAACAAAGAGCCTGATAGCTGTCTTATAACGGATTACTATCCCATGTGCTTCACCGTGCATGGGATTTTTTTTACCCCCATCCCCTAAAGGGGAGAATTGAATATTGAACATTGAATATTGAATATTTCCCAGATCGTTTTGCGTAGAATATTCAATAATCAACACTCAAAATTCAATGTTCAGGTCAGGGCACAAAAAAAGGACAACCGTAGTTGTCCTTTTTTTTATAAAACAATTGCTGTTTTAGTAATTCTACTACCAGCGGCTGTTAGAATATGAAGGCCTGTTGTTGTTGTTATTTGGCTTTCTTTCTTCTTTTGGTTTTGCGATCATTACTTTGATAGCGCGACCATCAACCATTCCACCATCAAGCTCAGTAATTGCTTTCTGAGCTGCAGCATCGTCCGACATTTCCACGAAACCAAAGCCTTTGCTACGGTTTGTGTATTTGTCCATAATCACCTTAGCAGAAGATACCTCTCCGTACTCTGCAAAAAATTCTCTTAAGTCTTCATCCTGAACGGCGAAACTTAAGTTTGAAACGTAAATGTTCATTAATTAAAATTAAGTTTAAAAGAAATACTTGAGAAAACCGCAGCGTAAAGAAGACTAACTATTAGCAGAGAAAATGCGTAGCAGAAAAGATCATTCACTTACAAGATTCTGTGTAACTCAAATTGACGGAGCAAAGATACGCTATGTGAGTGAGAATTGATGGTTTATTTTGATGATCGACGTTAAGAAGCTGTTAGGTTTTAACTCTTAGCTACTAGTGTTTATAACTAAAAACTTATCCACTTATATTTCAAAACGATTGCATATTAACTAAGAGCTAAAAACTATCAGCTAATAGCTATTGAGTAATCCAACCATCTGTCCTGAATGGTGCAACTGGTAATCCTTCTTTACTGAACACATTCGACATCGCTACATTACTGAATGCAAATCTCACTGCAACAGGATTCGGTACCAGTTTGCTTGACAAAATGATCCTGTCCTTTTCAATTTTCACATCAGCTGGTTGAAAAACTTTATCGTCGCCGGCTATCAAAAAATCTGTTGCCTGTTTTGCGGTTCCTTTCAGCATAAAACCATTCGGCGCATTGTCAAAATATACATTCACTTTACCCTTTACTATTTCCATATTTTTATAAACAGGACTTTTATACCCGATAAGGTTTTGATGATAAGTTTGTGCCAGCACGAGGTTTGACAGACGTAAGGCGACATCGAATTTATTTTTCGGATGTATGTCATTGATATTATCTACTAGGTCAGTGATTACGACCATACCTGTATTAGGATAGGTCGCTACTGTTTTTGCCTGCTGCTCCATCAACAACGCCCCCTGGTATTCGCTGCCATATTTATAGGGCGCAATCTGAACAAGATAAAAAGGAAAATCTTTATGCCAGGCAGAGCGCCATGCACCAATCATACTGGTTAATGTCTTACTATAAGAAGCAGGGATCCCGACATTTGCTTCTCCCTGGTACCAGATAGCGCCGGCAATTTCATAATTGGTGATCGGAGCGATCATACCATTGTAAATGATACCCGGACGGTAAGGTCCCCACGGTGTTGCTGGCAATTTAGCTGCCGCTTCTTTCATCACCGGATCACTGGCAATGACCGGAGCTGGTGTAAACGTTTCAACAGGCGTACCTCCCCAGGCTGATTCAATCAATCCGATCGGTACATTCAGATCATGCTGAAGTTTATTTCCAAAAAGATAACCGACAATGCTGAACCATCTGGTATTGAAAGAATCACAGACTTCCCATTTTGCTTCGCAATTATCCTGCGGATATTCTGATGTAGTACGCGGTACGTGAAAGAATCGAATATTTTGGTTTGGCGCTTTTGGCCAGGCTTCTATGGAACGTTGATCATTGTTGGGACCGCTCCATTCCATATTTGATTGCCCGGAACAAACCCATACTTCACCGATCATTACATTTTCCAATACAATCGTGTTCCAACCTTTTATAGTAATCGTATAAGGACCGCCGGCAGCCGGCGTGGCTGTTTTCATTTTCCAAAGTCCATCCGATGTGACCGTTAATGAATCAGTCATATTATTCCATGAAGTGATCACTGTCATCTTCTCACCCGGATCACCCCAGCC
>JBDTPD010000401.1:0-4691 GCA_039932855.1 Chitinophagaceae bacterium
GGTAAGGGTCTTCGCCATACGTTTCCTGGCCACGACCCCAGCGAGGGTCTCTGAAAATATTAATGTTGGGTGTCCAAACAGAAAGACTAAGAAATCTACGATTTTCCAGTCCGCGTTTTTTTGATTGATTATACTTTGCACGGGTTTCATCTGAGACCGCATTGAAAATTTTGAAAGCCAATGAATCATCGAAGGACGCTGCCATTCCGATTGGCTCAGGAAAAACAGTTACGCTATCATTATTTGCAAGGCCGTGTAAGGCTTCGCTCCACCAATTGAATTTTTTTATCCCAAGACGTGGAATGGCAGGCGATTGATCTTGCATCAACGATGCTTTTTCCACTAATGTCAACCTTGAAATCAAATCTTTAGCACGAGCTTCAGAGCTTAGATCAGGATTTTGATAAGGCAGTTGTTGACCGATTACAGTTATCGATAACAAAGAACTTACGACAATCGACAAGTATCTCTTTATTCGTAACGATTTCATTTTAAAATGGCAGTTTTTGATATATCTTTTTTGCAGAACCAAATAATACTTTATTAGTTTTTTTTGATTTATTCAGTAGTATTAAAATATGATCTCCTGTTTCGACAGCACCTATTCATCAATTCACCTTTACAATAATCTGTGTAAAAGAGTGCGGTGGAAAGGAATAAACAATTTTGCCCCCTTTTGTGGTTATCTCTTTTGTTACCGGAACATATTGCTGTTGTTTGTCAAAAACAAAGGGAGCATTCAAATCTGACGTTGACATTTCGCTTACAGAAGACTTCGCATAAAAACTACCAGACGTATTACTTATCTCTGTTTCAATTGATTTATCCTTATGACGGTTTACTACGTTGATTATTACTGAACCACTTTCTTTGGAATAAACGGAAGTAACATCCAGGTAGGGGATTCCTTTGTATTTCCCCGCATTGAACGTATCGCAGGCAACGTATGTATCAATAGCATTGCCACGACAGTTGTTGGAGAATAATTTGAACGTATAAAACAAAGGCGATTTAAAAGTTCCTTTTTGTGGATCACTTGATAACAATGAAGTCATCATAGTGAAATTTCCCATCTTTACGACATCCGCGTGGCGAATAAAAGAATTTAGTGATTGTGCAACGGCAAGAATGTTGAGATAACTTCTGCCAAAAGAGCCCCACTCATCTACGGAAATACCGATCGGGTTTTTATAACCTTTTACTGCTGATACAGATTCAATTTCGTTAGCAGCGATTTTAATTCTTTCTTCAAACGTCATAGCGCTGGCTCCCATTAAACCATAGTAGTCCGGTGAATTTTCCCAATAGCTGTGAATAGACAAATAATCTATCCTATCGCCAAGTCCTTCTATAACCTTACGGTTCCAATCGTCCCATGCACCGCTATACCACGATGATCCGGCGGCAACTAATTTAATGGTATTGTCAACTGCTTTCATAGCTTTCGCAGCTTCCCTTGCAATCTCTATGTAATCTTCAACATTTTTATGACCCAGTTCCCAGGGCAAACCATCTACCTCATTACCTAAATCCCATATTCTTACATTGTAGGGTTCTTTATGACCATTCTTTGCCCGCAGATCCGAATAATATGTGCCGCCTTTATAGTTGCAGTATTCAACCCAATACACTGCATCCATGATCGTTGAAAGACCAAGATTGACACAGACAATATTTTCGCTGCCGATAGATTGATTTAATTTCATCCACTCATCGGTTCCAACATGATTGTTATCTATACCGCCCCATGCAAGATTTATCCGAACAGGGCGCTGTTCCTTCGGTCCAATGCCATCCTGCCAATTGTAGCCCATCAAAAAATTTCCTCCCGGCCATC
The DNA here is from genome assembly GCA_039932855.1 of Chitinophagaceae bacterium. Classification (GTDB taxonomy): domain Bacteria; phylum Bacteroidota; class Bacteroidia; order Chitinophagales; family Chitinophagaceae; genus JAJKIP01. The sequence continues at coordinate 1,838 of JBDTPD010000401.1, forward strand.
GCATGTTGGTTACTTTCAATTCCTTCATTGCATCAATGTAATCTTTTCGAAATCCATTTTGATCGGCAAGAGGTGATGAAGGATTATACAAATTCCCATATACAGTATTGATGTTGCTTGTGTCCGGGTTTCCTGACCTTCTGTGAATTGGCTCCATGAACACACCATATATTTTGGGATCGATTTCTCCGATTTTTCTCTCGACATCAATTTTAATTTTTGCTGTTTGCGCAAAAAGAAAACAAGGAACGAGCAAATGGGTCAGAAAAATTATTTTTTTCATGATAAGTGTTAATAAGCGAATAAAAACATTTTGATACAGAAGAGAATGCATGTCTGTATGATCATCTTATGTTTGATCTGCGTGGTATTCTCTTCTGTATTGCTGAACTAAATATCTATTATGGTTTGACTGATATACTTTTCATTTTTGTATCAGTGGCATTAAGGTGTATCCCAAAACACCCTTGAGGTTAACTTGTCGCCGCCAATAGCTGCTGCGGCTGCATTATAATTGGCCGTATTTGCCGATGCTTCAACATCGGGATAAGACAACCTTTTTGCAAAACCAGGGGTGCCAAGAGCTCCGGTTACAGGATTGGGAGTTAAAGCTGGAAATCCGCTTCTTCTGAAGTTGGCAAATGCTTCTGCTCCATTTCTGATATTAACGATCCAGTATTGTGTGTTGATCAGCTTCAGCGCATCTATGGGGTTATACAATACTCCGGGATCATTTATATAAGTAGTTATCGCGGCATTAGAAATAGGAGTGGTGTTGGGATAGAGAGAATATATCGCCATGTCAGCTGCAATTCCATTTTCATAATAAATTTTGGCTTGAACATCACCACCGGGAATCCATCCCCGTTTAGCTGCTTCTGCCAGCAATAAAGATGTTTGTGCATAGGTTACCCAGAATTCAGGTGCTGCGGGAGAGGCCAGTTTATAAATATTAAACTGTGAATAGTTAAGCCCTCCAAGCCTTGTTCCTCTATAAGGAGCAACCGAAAGCTGCGCATCATTTTTTCCTATTGGAACTCCATATTGATTGGCTAAAGTAACATCCGGATTAGGGTCATTTTGAACACCACCCGGGTCTGCAAATTCAGCTATCATGAATTGTGCCCTTGGATCATTGGTTGATTTCAGCTGTTCTACAAAAGGTTCTGCAGCATAGTTAAATTGAGAGAAATTCCGCAATGCTACGTTGTCGCCTTGCGTATACAAAGTTCCATCGTTTTTTACAAATGCATTGTCTGCATTGGAAGCCATTACGCCACCATTGAACGCCTCTGTTACTATCGAAGTAGCTTTAGTGGGATTAGCTTTGGAATAACGCATTCCCAGTCTTAGCAATAATGAGTTACCCAATTTTTTCCATTTAGCTACCTGGTCTGAAGCAATGCTGGTTTTAGTTGATGGTTGGGCGTTCGTTCCATAAAACAGATCGGCAGCAACATAGTCACCGCTGGGGTTCAATGCGGCTATTGATTCTTTGAGCTCTTTGTACAGATCGTCATAGATAGCTGCATCATCGTCATATTTCGGAAAGAAATTAACGTCGCTAACAGCCTTTCCTGCATCGAAGTAAGGAACATCTCCGTATGTATCTACCAGCCCCATGAATACCTGCGCTTTCCAGATCCGGATCATGCTTCGTAAATTAACACGGGTTGTACTCGGGCCCAAAAGGTTCAATGCCTGAACCAGGTTTTTGACCGGTGGCGCATTGCCATTAGCTGGATCAGAATATGACTGGTTCCATCTGGGAGTGCTGTTGCCATCGATATCCACGTTGAAACTAAAGCCAAGGTTGGCCCCTGTGTTGTAAGGGACAACAAATTGCTGAACAATTATATGCTCCGCATTCCATGTTCCGATGTGCGATCTTTGTGCTCCTGCAAATAAAAGCGCAGGGTCTACCGAGTTGATAGAATAGGGATTCGTGTTTACTTTCTCAAAATCTTTATCGCACCCCGCTAGAAGCAGGAGAGCGCATATTGGGATTAGGGATCTAAATATTTTTATCATAATCGTTAGAATTTGACATTTAAAGTAAGATTGTAATTACGTGTGGTTGGCAATGCGGAATTCTCATAACCAGATCTGATATCTCCGGATGACTGGATAGCTTCGGGATCAAGACCTGGCAGGTCTTTATATATGATGGCTACATTGCGAACAGAAGCTGATAATGATAATCCTTTGATGAAATTCATTACAGCTACCTTTTTAAGAAGGGTTGTAAAATTATATGCCAGGGAAACACTTCTAAGCTTGATGAAGTCTGATTTGAAAGTAAAGGGATCTCCAATTTGGAAGTTTCTGTAATTGGTCCAGTAATCCTTTACACCACCGCTGGCGACAGTAAGCGTAGTTGTGTTTGGCAAGCCGGTACTTTCATAAACCCCGGGTACCAATATCCCTGTTTCTCTACCCTGCAACGACAGTTTGGAAAGTCCTTGCCTTGTCATATTCAAAAGCGTGGAAGTTAATACGGTTCCTCCAAACTTGTAATCAATGAAAATGCCGAGGCTGAAGTTCTTATAGGTGACGGTATTATTCCAGCCACCGGTAAACTTAGGGATTGAACTGCCAACAGGATAGAAACCTGTGCCAAGAGGACCCGATGTTTTGTCTTCGAGCAGTTGGCCATTAGGACCTACAACAATTTCGCCTTTAGCATTTCTTTTGAAATGTTTTGTATACAATTGGTTCATACCAAGCCCTTCAGTATACATTATTTGTCCAAGAAATTCGTTACCCGTACCATTAAAGTAAAGCAACAATTTGGTTCCTGAAGGATTGCCAACGTCAAGCACCTTTGTTTTAAGATAGGTGTTGTTCCAGGATG
>JBDTPD010000402.1:0-4685 GCA_039932855.1 Chitinophagaceae bacterium
CAATCTTCGCAGGGGGTGCTATCCGTGGCGTAGTAGATTGGAGAAATAAAAGGAAGAATATAAAACTATCTCCTGAAGAAGAGGACCTCGGCAAAGGAAGTCTTTTCGCGACGGGTCTTGTGGCAGGCGGGGCGGTAGCCGGTGTAGTGGTTGCCATCCTAACTTCCATTCCTTCTGTCAATAATTTCTTGAAAAAACTAAGTGCAGAAAGTGGTTTATCAGGAGTGATTGGAGAGGGTGGATATAAATGGCTCGGTGTTGCATTTTTCTTCTTAATGGGCTTTACGCTTTATCGTATCGCTATCAAAAGAAAGAAAGCATTATAAAAATATATTTCCTTTATAGAAAAAGCCCTCAACCGAGGGCTTTTCGTTTTCATTAGGGAACAAGTATGATCTTTAAATAAAATTCATCAGGTCATACTTGTTATGTAAGATTTGCTGGTCATCTGCACTCAGCCATTTATTCAATACTGTGGCATAAACGTTTTTAAAGTCGATCTGGTGTTTGAGATCACCTTCATTCAGATCATTGAGATCAGGTAAAGGATTGATCAATCCTTTTTGTTTTAATCCACCACTTACCAAAAACATATTATTAGCCGTACCATGATCGGTGCCGCCACTTGCATTCTGAGATACACGTCTTCCGAATTCAGAGAAAGTGAACAGTAATACATCATTAAAGCGGTTGTTTGCTTTCAGATCTTTTACAAAAGCCGCAACTGCATCATTCATTTGAGTAAATAATCTTTGCTGCTGTCCTTCCTGATTGATATGCGTATCAAAACTTCCCAGTGACACATAATATACTTTGGTATTGATATCGGAGAAAATAAGAGATGCAATTGTCTTCATACTATTTCCCAGGTCAGTCTTCGGATAATCTGCACTGGTAGGATGTAACTTGCTTTGTTTAAAAATATAGTCAGCTGAAGAAAGCGTTTCCGACATGGTTTTATATAAATAATCAACTGGCTGCTCTCCGGTATCTGCCGCATGATTCTTCATCACATCACGGAAAAATTTTTCATTAGCAGTACCATACAGGCGACGTGGATCTTTCACCGCAATACCATTCATCTTATCGCCTTTCATCGATAAACTAAGAATATCATCTATTTCAATAGCCTGGGTTGGTTTATCACAACCGCTGCATTGTGCATCGAGATAGCGACCTACCCAACCGGAAGTGAGGTATTGATCACTCTTGCTGGCTGTTTGCCAGATATCCATACTTCTGAAATGCGAACGATCGGGATTGGGATAACCAACACTATTGATGATACCAAGGCTACCATCATCATACAGGTCCTTGAAGCCGGTGAGTGCTGGATGCAATCCTGCTTCATCAGTCAGCCCTAATGCTTTTGTTTTTTCAATACCTAATCGCGGTCTTGCTTTATAGTAAAGATCATTCTGGATAGGTATCACGGTATTCAAACCATCATTACCTCCGCTAAGCTGAAGAATAACGACAACTTTATTACCAGCCGGTACCATAGGTTTCCCTTCAAATGCTTTCAAAAATTTTGGAAGCATCAGTGACGCCGTAGCGAGTGAACCGACCTGGATGAATTCTTTTCTTTTGATTAGCATAGTACCCCCAACCCCTAAAGGGGAGTTTTGGAACATTCGTTATATAAATGCTCCTTGTTTAAAAATGCGTTTAAGAACTGTTTTGTCAATACAGTTATGCTTCGACCCAAGTTCCCCCTTTAGGGGGACAGGGGGCTAACACAACTGATATTCCGGCGTACTCATAATCTGGATCGTTGCCGATTTAATAAAATTATCACGGCTTGTTACGTCTGAATATTCTTTAATGATATCAGCGCCGACAGCTGTTTTTGTTTGTAATAAAACACCTGCCAATGCATTTACCAGTTTGTCTCGTTCTGTTTTATCAAAATAGTTCACGTATTTATTCCAATCTACGTTTGCATTGATTGGTTTGCCTGCCATTCCACCACCTTTATTCTTTCCAAACTTCGCTGGCTTTACAGCAGCGGCACCATCTTCTGCTTTCAATTCAGCATTGGAGCGGCCCATCATCTGATCATCATCATCTTTAGGCTTTACATTCAACTCATCTTCATCATTGATCAGTTGCGGTATGCGCATACGCATCATTAGTGTGCTGCTATCGATCCATGTTCTTCCGCCGGGCCATCCTGCTACATTGGGTGGATAGAAAAGCATTTGTCCAAGTATACGTTGTAATACGATTAATGATTCTTCATTCTCCAATGTCATCGGCAGCATGCGTTGAATGCCGGCCAGTAATTCAATCGGAGATTTAATTTTGGCACCGATATTTTTTTCTTCATAAAACCAATCGCTGGTAAAAATATCTTCCATCAGTTTTGAGATCTCGTAACCACTTTTATAAAACCGATCGGACAACCATTCTACATGAACGGGGTCTATCTGTTCGTTCACAAAGAAGCGATAGATCTTTTGCGTAATGAACTTCGCTGTTTGTTTTTGTTTTAATAAAATATCCAACACATCCTCACCTTCGTAGTTACCCGTTTCACCAAGGATTGTTTTATCACCGTAATCATGTTGTGCCTTTCTGAAAATAAATTCTGCTTTGGGAGTAGCGGTCCAACCGGTAAAGGCACGTGCCGCTTCTTTTACATCATGCTCCGTATAATTGCCGCGACCAAGTGTAAACAACTCCATTACTTCACGCGCAAAATTTTCGTTGGGATGATCTTTTTTATTTTGCTGATTATTTAAAAAATTAAGCATGGCTGCGGTCCTGGATACTTCTTTTAGCAGATCGCCGAAGTTGCCAAGTGCGTTTTGCCTGATCACATTTAATAAACCCTGTTGATAAAATATATTGAGGTTACGGCAAGCGAAATGACCGTGCCAGAAGAACGCCATTTTCTCGCGCAGTTGTGCGCCGCTGTTCACCATTTCTTTTAACCAATAAAGATTGAGGTTACGAACCCCTTCCCTGCTTTTTTGCTGTACCTGTTTCTTTTCATCCGCACTCAGATCTTTTTTCTGCAAACGGCCAGCCTCGCCGATCCCCATCATCAATCCCTGCAGATAGTTGTCGGCGACATTAATGTATTCAGGCTTTTTTCCGGAAGCCTTGATCATTGCTTTATAAAATTCTTTGGAGGAAAAGGCGCTGAGATCGGAAAGTTGCTCAACGGCTGGACCGAAGCCAGCTCGCCATAAAAGGTGCTGATTCCTTAACTGGTTAGACAACGACATGAATTAGCTTTTTTTTGTGACCGGCGCAGGACCGGAAGGTTTAACCGGTCTTGATAAGTACCTATAAAAAAACGCAAAAAAGAAGCCATTATTTTGGAAATGCGGGTTTATGCGGCACTAAAAGCTATTGGCTAATAGCTTTTAGCTGTTAATAGGCATATTCTTAATTCAATAGTATTCTAAAACCCACATAGAAATTTGAAAGGCTGCTAAAGCTGCTCAAACTGGTGCCCACATTAAAGCCCTGTGATTTAGTCTCAGTAGTTGTCATACCAATCACCTGGTCCTTTTGAGTCACGTAAGCCATATAAAGAAAGTCAGTAAAACCAGTCTCTAATTGCCATCTTTTGTTGATTGAATACGCAATACCGGGATAACAATTGGCTGTGATAATATATCGTTTCGATATACGTCTCTCAGGAGTTGAAAAAGCATAGTCATTTTTTAAGTAATCCACCTTCAGTCCTCCTTGCATAAAAAAATAAAACCCACTATTTCTAATAGTCTTGTATGTCCTAAGGAAAACACCAACACCATACATGTGTTGTTTTTCGTCGTTAGGATAACCGCTATCCAGAGAATAATTTTCTATATTGAAATTTAAACTACCTCCCCAGACCAGGTTTTCTTTAATAGCTTTTCCAAAAACTGGCGAGATGGTAATGCCATTACTTTTACCTATGGTCTCACCAGCGCTTGTCGTTTTGCCTATACTGCCACTAATGTTACCACCTAAGAAGGTTGCGCCTTTTTTAATTTGTGCTGAAGAGTTAATTGTAATGAGTAAAAAGATAACAGTGAAAGAGAGTAAGATTCTTTTCATAATGCATGGTTTTAGTTTAAAAAAAATGAACCGGGCAAATATGAAAAGTAAAATGAAAGCAAAGTGTTAAAGAAAATTGTCTTTAACAGTGTGTTATCTTAAAAGAAAAGCTATTAGTGATTAGCTAATAGCTTTTAGAAATTCTACAGTTTGACTCTGTCGTACTTCGTATTTTGTATTTCGTACTTTGATTCGTACTTACTCCTTCTTCGCATTCACCATCGCATACGCCGTTACTTGTCTTGATTCATCATCATTCAATTTTGCTTTCGGGATCATTGCACGGAGAATACCTTCCCAGCGTGCAGTAGTATATGCTGTCACGTCTTTTGTTCCGTGACACTTGCTGCATTTGGTTGTATAAAGAACTTTTCCGGCTTCAACATCTGCAGCAGCATACATTGGCGCCTCAGGTTTAGGTGGTGCTGGTGGAATTTCTGTTCTGTCCGCAACGGTTGGTACTGCCTTCTTATGACAGGCAAACATGGATATTGATAACGAGGCAGCACATATCACAATGATCTTCTTCATGGCTTATAAATTTTGTCTCTAAAATAAGGGTTATTATACAGAAATGGAAGTCAAAATTCAAAAGTAAAAAGCCAAAATATCAGACTGATATTGTGGCT
>JBDTPD010000403.1:0-4683 GCA_039932855.1 Chitinophagaceae bacterium
GTTTGATTCATACCTGAACTGATGATGCGAGTGACCAATGATATAGTTCGCATCTAATACCACATCCGTATCTGGATAAATATTCTTATCGAGGATCGTATGTCTGCACAGATAATCATCCAGTTTATATTCCGGGATGAACTTCTTTATCTCTTCTTTTCTTTTAAAATCAGTGATCGTAGTAGCAAAGAATAATTGAACGAGTGGATTGCTACCGGGATAACGTCCATCAATAAATGCTTCTTCGTGATTTCCCATTAACATAACAGAAGAAGGCAATGACAAAGCAAGATCGACACATTCATTGCTCCAGGGACCGTAATTTACCAGGTCACCAAGGCATATATACTGATCACAAGTGTCCGCAGCTTTAATCACTGTTTCAAACGCAGGCAGGTTGCCATGAACATCACTGTAAATTAGTATCCGCATGAAACTGGGTTACCAGGTTTTTCAATCCGTCTTTGAATGATACAACAGGTTTCCAATTGAGTTGCTCTGTTGTTTTTTTAATATCGAATCTGAAAGAAGGCGATTTATCTTCGCCGGTAAATGAGATATTAGTATCGGTAACTATTTCCTTAATATTTTTTGCCAGATCAGCATTGGATACCGACTGACCAGTAGCACCGATGGCAATTTGATTTCCCTCACTCCTGGCAACAGCCAAACATAAGTTGACCGCATCATCGATGTATAAATAATCATTGACGCGGGCGCCGGTTCCAAAAATTTTAATTTCCTTGTTTACTACCGCACTTTTAACCCAAGCCGGCATCAATGAATTTGTTGACATTCCCGGACCATATAAATAAGTAAACCGGATGATTCCGTAAGATGATTTACCAGAAACAATAAACTCTCCCATCAATTTTGCTTGCCCATAAATGGAAGGAGCATGAAAAGGACTATTTAATTCAATCACGTTTTCCTGATTGCCATATACTGCTATGCTTGATACAAAAATTACTTTCCTGAACTGGAGATTGTAAAGCAGCTGATTGATAAAAATATTTTGCTGTACAAATTCCGCTTGTTTGGATGCATGGCTGCCAATAGCGATATAAATAAAATCAAAAGCTATATCCTTAACTGAATCAATCTCCGATTCTTTCACCAATGTGCACCCAACCGGAACTTTATCCGATGAACGATGATAAACGGCCCACACTTCGTCCTTTTGCAAAAGATGTGCTTTTGCGATGTTTCTTCCCAGGAAACCATTTGCTCCTATGATCGCTGCTTTTGCCAATGAGAATTATAAACTACCCGGATGATTGGCGTGAAGAGTTCTATCTTTTCCCATAGCCGATACACTATCATTGTCGACTACCAGTTCTTTCAGATAACGAAGAATACTGAGTTCTTTAATATCGTATGTGGGCTCGATGCCTTTAAGTAGATAATCGGCGATCATCTTTGGTTCATTAAATCCGCAAAGTGTACGCGAAGCAGTAGTACCTGAGCAACGCGCATTGATCTCAAATACATAAGGAATTCCATCTTTCATGCGCAATTGCACATTACAGCCTCCAAATGGCTTGATGGTATTCATGATCTTCTTTACCGTGTCTTCAATTAATGGATCGCGGAGAGAAAAACATTTATGCGTATCCCCATCACGTAATGTTCTCTTCATTACAATTACACCTTTGCATTGTCCACCAAGATTGACAGAACCGCATGTGTATTCATCACCTTCAATATATTCTTGTATAATAAAATCTTCCTGACGGTTACCAATATCAAGCAATGTCTTTTTGTACTCAGTCTCGTTTTTTATAACAAAAACATTTTTGGAGCGCGCGCCACCTACTTTTTGCTTGATGATGACCGGAAATTCCAATTGCTTTTGCAAACCAGCTAACTCACCGGTAAACGGGACACGAATGCCAGCCGGAGTAAGCGAACTATACGTAAGCATTTTATCATCGGAGATATCAATAACGCCGGGGTCACTGACCACGACTGTTGTACCGATTGCTTTAAATGCATCACGATTTAATGATAACGGTTTCAATTCTGCATCAAGACCGGGAAAAAGCAACGATACTTTTTCTTTCTTGCATATTTCAAGTAATGCAGGAATGAACGCAGGGGATTTTGCATAAGGGATCACATATGATGTAGGCACAGCATATAATCCGGTGCCCAATACTTCACCATCCAAACCAACAAGATCGTATCCTGTGTTTTGCAATGATTTGATAACGCTTTGTCCTACTCCTCCACCGACTCCGCTAATGGCGATTTTGAAACCACTCATTTTAGATATTGGTTTATAATTTCTGATATTTTTTTCTGATCTGCCTGTTCGAGATCAAAGAACGTCGGCAGGCATAATACTTTTCTTGATATCTCTTCACTGACCGGGCATGGTGCTACTTCTTTTGAATAAGGCAATTCATTTAATGAAGGATAAAAATAGCGGCGCGTATTATAACCATTCTCCAATAATATGGCCTTGATCTTTACTAATTGCTCTTCCGATTCAAATACGATCGGGTAATAAGAATAATTATAGGTAAAGGAGGAATCTGTTACACCCGGACGATAGATTTTTTTGCTAAGCTGCTGATCATAATAATCAGACACTTCTTTACGTCGCTTTACGATCTGATCAAACTGCGGAAGGATACTAAGTCCCATAGCTGCATGAAACTCTGAATTTTTTCCATTGATACCAATGGAAAAATAATCGTCATTGATGTGGCCAAACTGACGATACAACATGAGTTTGTTTGCGATCTCATCATCATCAGTGATCATACAACCACCTTCGACAGTATGAAAAAGTTTGGTAGCATGAAAACTACAGGTGCTAATATCTCCATAGCTCAACAACGCTTTTCCCTTCAGCACACAACCAAATGCATGAGCGCCGTCGTAAATAACTTTTAGCTTATGCTTATCTGCAATAGTTTGTATTTTTTCTACATCACATGGGTAGCCGTACACATGGGTAGCCATGATGGCTTGTGTATCTTCTGTGATGGCACGTTCTATTTTATCTGCATCGATGCAGAATGTCTGGCGATTGATGTCGACAAATACAGGCGTACAATTTTCCCATAAGATGGCATTGGTAGTAGCCACATAAGAAAATGGTGTAGTGATAACTTCTTTTGAAATGTTGTACGCTTTCAGTGCCATCTGTAATACGACAGTACCGTTAGAAGTAAAGAATAAATGTTTTACTCCTAAATATTCTTTCAGGCCTTGCTCCAGTTCCTGAACCAGTATGCCATTGTTAGTGATATGCGATTTATCCCATGCACGTTTCAGTATGGCGATATAGGTATCGAAGGAAGGAAGAAAGGTTTTAGTTACGTTTATCATAGACAAAGCGGAGCGACCGGGTAATTAATTTTTTTATTGAGAAAAAAGCATCCAGTTTAAAAGCAAAAGCCAGCAACACATAAGCGCTACTGAACAATAACCCTTCTACAGGAATTTTTATAAAAGGTGATAGTGTGCTCAGTCCTCTCATAATGAAAAAAACAGCAGCTGCCGAGACGACGCCGGGAACAATGTATTTTAAAATGATCACCAGTTGTTCGTTTGTTCTCATGTCAATAGCTGCTTCCACATATTTTGCATTGAGCCATACCGATATCAAATAAGCCAATACAATTCCTAATATAAATCCTTTTAATCCTATCAGGAAACCAAAAATATAAACCGGCAGCAATACTCCTTTCTTGAGTATTTCCAATTTGAGGTAATCTTTTGAGTTACCCATCCCTGCGATCAGGCTTACCATCAATGCGCTTACCGGCCATGCAAAGCCTGATAGCGCCATCAATTGAAAAAGTTCGGCTGCATAGATCCATTTAGCGGTAAAAAGAACAATGAAAAGATCTTTTGCTGTCAAAAAAAAAATTGCCGTCAGGCCGATAGAAGCAAAGGAAATAAAATGCAGATACTTTTTATAAATATTTGCCAGCGTTGGTTTATCATTTTGATGCGCCGATATATAAGGAAACAGTACAGTGGTAATAGAATTGGATGATAATTGTTTAACTATACTATCCAGGCTTTGCGCTCTTGTGTAATATCCCAGTGTAGCTGGAGAAAAAATTTTACCTATAATAAATGCATCAATCTTTGTAAAGAAGACATCGAGCAAACCAGAAGCAAACATTCTGCTACCATAGGTCCACAAAGATTTTATAGAAGGGAAGTTGACTTTAAAGCCTGGCCACCAGCCAATATAAAACCAGGTTAGTACTAAAGTGATAAAAGCATTTAATACAGCTTGTGCGACCAATGCCCAAACACCAAATCCCTTGTAAGCCATGACCACGCCAATTATTCCAGAGATGATGGAAGCGACCAAATTAAAAATGGTCGCCATCCTGAAATTCATGCGTTTGTAAATCAACGCAGAAGGAATAATATTGAGACCATTAAATAGAAACGTAATAGACAGTACCTGAAATACCGGTTGTACTAATGGCTCTTTATAAAAATGAGAAAGCGGTGTGGCAACAAAAAAACAAAGTAATGTCAGCACCAAAGCAATACCGGTATTGATAAGAAACACCGTGTTGTATTGTATCTTATCAATATTCTGTTTTTGAATAATGGCCCTGGTAAATCCTAATCCTACAAAAACATTTGCGATAGCAATCACCGCCATTGCCATACCCATGATACCGAACTCGGTTGGACTTAATTTCC